>CAZNEU010000120.1:0-8669 GCA_964571915.1 uncultured Phycisphaeraceae bacterium | reverse complement strand
TCCCAGAGGGAGGGGGTTGGGGGGTGGGCGGGTTTTCCCCCTTCTGAAACAGTCTCTAGGCGAGCGGTCCTTTGACCACCCCCGCGACCTGATCCCTCACGGCTTCCCATCCGCCTTCGCCCCCACCAACTCCGTGCCCTTCACCGGTTCGGCCGCGGGCACCGCAGCGCCGGGCGCGGCAGCCGCCGCCACAACCTTCCCATCATCCCGCAGTTCCCACCCCGCCGCGCCCAGTTCCGCCTTGTCCCACCCTTTGCTCGACAGTTCCCCCGGCAGCGCCGTTCGCAGCAGAATGCGCTCGCCCGCCTTCAGGCCCACGGCGATCCCGGCGAAGCGGTCGGAGCGCTTGTCCAGTTTCACCGGCCGCTTGCGCCACGCCGAGCCGTCGGCCACCAGCACATACTGCACCGGCCCGTCGCCCGCCACGGCCTGGATCGGCACGGCCAGCACGTTCTCGGCACGGTCAATGAACACCTCACCCTCGCAGCGCATCGACGGGCGGATCGGCAGGCCGCTCTTCTCCAGCGCCACCTTCAGCGTGAACTCACGCACCTCCGTCCACCCGCCCCCCTCGGCGATCAGGCCCACCGAATCCACCGTGCCGTTCACGCTCTGGCCACCCAGGGCATCAATCTTCACCACCGCCCGCTGACCCTTCTGGATGCGCCCCGCGATGCTCTCGGGCACCTTCACCGCGGCCACCATCTCCGTCGTGTCCGGCAGCGCGATCAGCAGTTGGTTCGGATGCACCTGGCGCCCAACCTGGAGCGGGCCTTGGCCGTCGTTCCACCAGCCGCGCTGAAGGCTGGTCGCGTAGACCACCAGGCCGTCCGATGGTGCCTTGATGGTGGCGGAAGCGACCTGCCCCTCCAGTTTGGCCAGCCGTGCTGTGCGCAGCGCCAGTTGCTGGGCCTTGTTGGCCTTGTCGGCCCCCTTGCTGGCCACTTGGCTCTCGTTCTTGCTGCCCACGCGATCAAGTTCAGACCGTGCCTCTTCGAGCGCAGACTGCTTCGTGCGTTCTTCCTTGGGCAGTTGGAAACTCTCGTACGTCTCCACGTCCAGTTGCGCTTTGGCGAGCCAACTCTCGGCCTTCTTGCTCGCCAGGTCGTCGCGCTGGAACTCGTCCTTGGAAAGAAAGCCCTTGGCCAGCAGCGGCCGGGCCTGTTCGAGTTTCTCGCTCAGACGCGCGTGCTCGCGCCGGGCCTCTTCAAGGGCGATGCCGTACTGCTGACGCCGCGACCGCACCTCGCCCCGCTCCCACTGCCGCAGGTCCAGTTCCGCAAGGTCCACGGCCAGTTTCGCCTTCCGCAGGGCCGAGTCGTTCTCGTTCACCTGAATCTCGTAGCCGTTGGTCGCCGTCGTGAGTTCGGCCTTGGCCGTTTCGATCAACAGTTTGGTCTCGTCCACCTGCGTCTGGATGTTGTCGGTGTTGAGCCGTATCAGCACGTCCCCCGCTCGGGCCGTGATGCCCTCCTCGCAAATCTCGGTGATGGTGGTCTGGAACTCCAGCGGGTTGCGCAGTTCGATCTGGTTCTTCGCCTCCAGTTGCCCGCGCGCCACCACCGTTACATCGAAACTGGTCAGTTCCGCCACGCCCGTGTCCGCGCGTCCCTTGCTGCCCGCCGGCTCACCGCTGCGTTCTGCCGACGTGGTCGCCACCAGCATGCCGCCTACAAGGGCCACCCCGCCGATCCCCGTCGCGAGCGTGAGCCACCTCGCCTTGTTCATGCCGAACGAGCCAGTGGCCATGGGCCGAACCTCCTGCGCAGACCCCACCCCTGCTGTAGATACGCCCGAGAACGCCGAAGGTTGCGAACCCCGACCTCGGAACCTGCCCCGCGGCTTTTCGGACCCGCGCTTCAAGCCTGCCCGCCTGTGCCGCGGCCACGCCCCTTCCCGGCCCGCCCCCGCGGGTTCCCGCTCATCGCCCCCGCGCGTCGGTTCGACGATACAGCAGCGAGCGCGGCCACACGGGCCGGGCCGCCACCGCACCCCTTGGAGGCGACAGGCATCATGGCCCACTGGGCTTGGAACAGGTTGAAGAACCTCGGCGGCGGCCTCCTCCCCGGGGCGCCGCCCCTGGCCATCGACTTCGGGTCCGGGGCGCTCAAGGTGCTGCAACTCGTGCCCGGCGAGCCCGCCACCATCGCCGCGGCCGCCACGCTCACCACGCCCGAGCACCTCGCCAGCGATGCCAACCAGCGCCTGCTCTGGCAGATCGAGCAACTCCCCGCGTTGCTCCGCGACGCGGGCATCAGGGGCAGGCGGGCCGTCTGTGCTCTGCCGTCTTCGCTCACGTTCTGCAAGCACATCCAGGTGCTGCCCGAGCCGGGCATCGACCTCAACGAACTGGTCCGGGCCGACCTGGCGGGCCAACTCGGCTGCGCCCCCGATTCGATCGTCGCCCGCCACATGGAAGTGGGGGCCGTCGCGGGCGGCAAGCTCGAGGTCGTCGCCCTCGCCGTCGCCGCGGGCCTGGTCCGCAAACTCGTGGACGGCGCACGCGCGGCACGCCTCGAACTCGTCGGCGTTCACCCCGAGTGCTCGGCCATCCTGCGCTCCTTCGACCACATCACGCGGCGCGTGGCCGACACCGAGACCGTGAGCCTCTACCTCGACATGGGGTTCAGCGCCACGCGCATGTTCGTGGCCCACGGCACCCGCCTGGTCTTCGCCAAAGCCCTCCCCGTCGGCGGCCTCTTCATGGACCAGGCCATCGCGGCGCAGGCCGGGTGCGCTGTGCCCGTCGCGCGCGCGCACCGCCGCCTGGCCCTCCAATCCATGCGGCCCGTGCAGCCCTCGGTGCCCGCGGGCGTCATCGACACGCGCCCCGGCGCTCTGCACGCCGAGCCTCCCGTCCCGATGCTTGACGGGGCCGACGGCGGCGGCTTCGCGGTGCTGGCCGCGGGCATGGCCCAGGCCGCCGCCGGCAAGCCCCGCCCCATGAACACGCCCGCCGCGGCACACGCGGTGGCGATCGAGAGCAACCGCCGCGCCGTGGCTGCGCCCGCGGGCCACGCCCCCGTTCAGGCCGCCCGCGCACCGCTGGTGGGCTCCATCGACGGCAAGCGCTTCGACCTTGGCGAAGCCCTCGATGCGCTCACCGACGAGATCGCCATGTGCCTGCGCTACCACGACGGCCTCTTCCCCGGAAAAAAGATCGCCCGCGCCATCTTCGTCGGCGGCGAGGCCCGCAACGTCGGCCTCTGCCAGCACATCGCCCGCGTGCTGCGCCTGCACGCCCAGATCGCCGACCCGCTCGCCCGCCTCGGACGCGCCACAAGCACCCCGCCCGGAGACGGACGGGTCAACCTCTCCGAACCGCAGCCCGCCTGGGCCGTGGCCTACGGCCTCACCCTCTGCCCCACAGACCTGTAGCCCCATCGTGCCCCGACCGCTCGCCCCGAACCCTCGACGGAGTCCGCATGAAGTTCTTCACCACCGTCAACATGCCGCCGGGATCGCCGCGCAACGTGGCCGGTGCCGCCGGTCCCGGAGGCGCGGGCCCGCGCGGGGGTGGGGGGGGTGGGGGGGGCGGGGCCAGTTTCCTCCCCGAGGAGTACGTCCGTGAACGGGCCGAGGCCCGCATGAACCTCTTCGGCCTGGTGCTCATGGGCATGGTCCTCATCGGCGTGGTCGGCGCGTTCACGGCCACGAACACGGCGTGGCGGTCCATCAAGGCCCGCCAGATCGCCGTGGACGCTCAGTACGCCGAGCAGACCCGCAAGATCGAGGCCCTCAAGAAGATCGAGCAGCAGACCGCCGAGATGATGGACAAGGCCTTCATCACCACCGGCCTGATCGAGCGCGTCCCGCGCTCCATCCTCATGGCCGAACTGGTCAACCGCATGCCCGACCGCGTCACCCTCAGCGAGGTCATCCTGCAATCCAAGCGCGTGCAGGACACGCCCCCGCCCGCTCCCGCACCCCTCAGCCTGAGCAAGGCCGCCCCCGGCGGCGCGGACGCGAGCGTTCCCACGCCCCCCAGGCCGCGCCCGCCACGCATGGAGTTCACGCTCACCATGGTGGGCTTCTCGGCCGACGACACGGGCGTGGCCGACTACCAGCAGGCGCTCGCCGAGTGCGGCCTCCTGCACCGCGTGGACCTGGTGTCGAGCGCCGAGGCGCTCGTGGAGAAGACCCCGGTCCGCAAGTTCAAGATGGAAGCCCAGATCCGCTCCGACGCCGACGCACGCCGCATCCGACCCCTGCACCTCTCGCGTCAGTCGCCCCGCGCGGCTCCCGCCGATGCCGCCCTGTCGGGCGTGGTTGAGCGCGAAGGGGGGCGCCCGTGAAGTTCACACCCAAGCAACTGCTGATGTTCACGGTCATCATCGCCGTGCCCGTCGCGGCCTACGGCCTGGTCTTCCGCCCCCAGAACCGCGAGATCGCCCGCGCCAAGGCCGAGATCGAGATGAAGGAGCAACTGCTCGCCAAACTCCGCGAGGCCACCGCCAGGTACACCAACCTTGAAAAGCGCAACGAGGAGATCAAGGCCGGCATCGACTCCATCGAGGCCCGCCTCCCCTCCGGCAAGGAGATCGACAACGTGCTGCGCGAGGTGGCCGCGATCGCCGGCCGCAACGGCCTGAAACTCCCCCTCTTCAAGAAGAGCGACAAGAGCCTGCCCGCGGGCGAGGCCTTCGAGCAGCCCCTCGAGGTCGAGATCACCGGCGACTTCGACGGCTTCTACCGCTTCCTGCTCGAACTCGAACGCATCCCCCGCATCACACGCCTCCCCGACCTCAAAATCGTGCGCATGGGCGACAGCGACGGCCTCATGAAGGCCACCTTCACCCTCTCCATCTACTACCAGGGTGAGAAGGCCGCCGACCCGACGGGCACGCCCGGTGCCAGCCCACAGAACGGAGGCGGGAGATGAGCACCCTTCACCATGATCCCGCGGCCGACCCCGTCGCCGCCGGCACACCCGGTGCCCTCGCCGCCGCGCCCCGCGCTGGCGCGAGCGAAGGGGCGTTCGTGCAGCCCGAGCCCATCGCCTCGTTCACCATCGGCTCGGGCATGGGCATGGCCGATGCCCTGCCGCAGAAGGCCCGCATGAGTTCCAGCACGCTGCTCCTGCTGGGCGGCCTCACGGTGGCGGGCGCTGCGCTCGTGGGCATGCGCGCGCTGGGCCTGGGCCCGGCCGCCGCGCTGGGCAAGGTGCGCTTCGACACCAAACTCATCGACGACGCGCCCCCCAGCCTGGGCGACCACGCCGCCGTGCTGGCCGACCTCAACGCCAGCCGCGTGCAACTCCAGGTCCCCGGCGACAGCGTGAAGCCGAACCCCTTCGAGATCGCCAACGTGCTGCCCGCCGGCCCCGAGCCCGGCGACGACGGCTCGACCGGCACCGAGGCCGCGCGGGCCGAGGCCGAACGCCTCTCCAGAAGCGCCTCCGAAAAACGCCGCGCCCTCACCGAAGCCCTCGCGGGCCTGGTCGTCAACTCCATCATCGACGGTGCCGCGCCCGCCGCACGCATCAGCGGCAGAACCGTTCGCCCCGGCGACACCGTCGCCAACCTCTTCACCGTCAAGGCCATCAAGGGCCGCGTGGTCGAACTCACCTTCGAGGGCACCATCTACCAACTCGAACTCAACCGCGGCGGGTTCACTCTTCCCGATGCCTCGGGCAAGCCGTTCGAACTCCACCCCTCCTCCTCGCTCCCGCCCCTCTCGCAGTGGCCCGGCAACCCCTAGCAGTCGCGCGATCGGCCGCACCCGGATCACACGACCATGAGCAAGCGCGACATTGACTCCATTCTCGCCGAACTGGGCATCGACGCCGACCGCGCCGCCGCCCACGCCACGCGCCGCGCCCTGCCCCCCGCGGCCCCCGCGCCCGCCAAGCGGCGGCACGCGATCGACGAGGCGGCGGAAGCCTTCAGCATCGTGCCCGCGGTGCCCGCCGGTCAACGCTCGTTCAACAGGAACATCGTGGTGGAAGACGACCCGGCCGTGCGAACACCCGCCGCGCCCACGCCACATCCGGCCGAGTTCCTCTCCGACGTCTACCAGCCCGATGCCCCGCCGCACGACTCAACAGCCCTGGCCGTCCCCACCGAACTGGGCCAGTTGCTCGTTCACACCGCCGCGGCCACGGCCGCGCAGGTCACCACCGCCCAGCAGGTCATCCGCCAGTCCCCCGGCAAGCGCCTGGTCGATGTGCTCGTCGAGCAGGGGTGCGACGAGGCCAAGTTGCAGCGCTGCGTGGCGCAACTCGCCTGCCTGCCCTTCGAGAACATCGACCTGCACAAGGGCCTCGACGGCGGCTTCGACGGCGGAATGCTCCAGCGCCTCTCCCCCGAGTTCTGCCGCAGCAAGCAGATCGTGCCGCTGCGCATGGATGGCGCGCGCGTGGTGCTGGGCGTCACGCGCCCCGACGATGTCTTCCTCTTCGACGAGGTCCGCCAGAAACTCGGCGTCTCCGGCATCAAGCCCGTCGTCGTCGCCGCCTTCGAGGTGCGCGCTGCGCTCGAACTCATCGGCAACCAGGCGGACAAGAAGAACGCTGTGGATGTCTCGCAGATCCTCTCCGAGGTGCAGGAGAGCGACGTGCAGGTGGAGAAGAAGGCCAGCGAAGAGGTGGACCTCGAAAAAGAGGCCGGCGAGAGCCCCGTCATCCGCTACGTGAACTACATCATCCAGACCGCCTCCAAAGAAGGCGCCTCCGACATCCACATCGAGCCCGGCGAGAAGAAACTCAAGGTCCGCTTCCGCATCGACGGCGAGTTGTACGAGATGATGAACCCGCCGGTGAGCATGGCCAGCGCCATCACCAGCCGCCTCAAGATCATGGCCAACCTCGACATCTCCGAGCGCCGCCTCCCGCAAGACGGCCGCATCCGCTGCACCGTGCAGGGCCGCAAACTCGACCTGCGCATGTCCACCCTCCCGGTGGCCGCGGGCGAAAAAACCGTCATGCGCATCCTCGACACGCGCTCCATCAGCGTCAAACTCGAGGACCTCGGTTTCGATGCCGACACGCTCACGATCTGGAAGGGCCTGGTCGAACTCCCCCACGGCATCGTGCTCGTCACCGGCCCCACCGGCTCGGGCAAGACCACCACGCTGTATGCCTCGCTCCGCCAACTCGACAAGAACTCGATGAACGTCTCCACCGTCGAAGACCCCATCGAGTACCACCTCGACGGCATCACCCAGACCCAGACCCACGAAAAAATCGGCATGACCTTCGCCAAGGCCCTCAAGGCTCTCTTGCGGCAGGACCCGGACGTGATCATGCTCGGCGAGATCCGCGACCACGAGACCGCCGTCACCGCCGTGCAGGCCGCGCTCACCGGCCACCTTGTCCTCAGCACGCTCCACACCAACGACGCGCCCTCCTCCATCACCCGCCTCGTGAACATCGGCCTCGAGCCCTTTCTCGTCGCCGCGGCCGTCAACGGCGTGCTCGCCCAGCGCCTCCTGCGCCGCCTCTGCCCGCACTGCAAGCAGGAGACCACGCCCACCGAGCAGATGAAGGAGTTTCTTGAAATCCAGGGCATGAACACGGAGAAACTCTGGACGCACAAGGGGTGCGACAAGTGCCGCAACACGGGCTACTCGGGCCGCGTGGGCATTTACGAACTGCTGCGGGTGGATGACACCCTGCGCGACATGATCGTCCGCAGCCCCAACGTGTCGGAACTCCGCCGCTTCTGCACCGAGCGCGGCATGGCGAACCTCCGCTCCGACGGCCTGAAAAAGGCCGCCACGGGCCAGACGAGCGTGGAGGAAGTGCTGCGGGTGACGGAGAGCACGATCTGACTCTTGGTCCGGGTGCGGCTCCCGTGCCATCGAAGTCGGAAGGCTCGAAGACCGACTTCGATGTCTGCCCGAAAACTATCTGCTACGCATCGAAGTCCCAAAGCGGACTTCGATGGCACGGGCGGACGGGACGTCCGCCCCACCCAAGCCAAGGCCGACGTCACTGAGTCCGGTCTAGCACCCGGCGTAGTAATCGGTGATGTAGTCGCCGAGGTTGTCGGCCATCGGCGGTGTGCACTGGCCTTCGCCCGTGCTGATGTACGCGGCCTTGTACCCCTGGTCGTACGGCGGATCGTTGCCCGGGCAGGCAATCGCGTAGCCCGCAGGCCCCGGCACGGCAGGGTCGCTGTAGTAGTCGTTGATGAAGTCGCCCACATCGTCGGGGTTCACACCGCCGTCGTTGTTGTAATCCACGCGGCAGCCGCTGCTGGCACGAACGTTCACCGTCACGGTTGCGAACGACCCTTCCGCCGAATACGCACGCCACCCGGTGGGGTCGAAGCGCATGGCACCCGGCGTGCCGTCGGCATCCAGACCGACCGCGAGCCAGTAGGTTCCCGGCGGCAGGGAGTTGCCGCTGGCGTTGTCGTAGGGCTGGCCGTCGCCATCGGCGGGGCGTATGCCGGATGCCGCGCCACCGAAGGAGAGTTGCCCGAGGCGTGCACCGGGGCCTGTGCTCTGCCCGCTGGCGAGGTCGAAGGCGATGAGCGTGCCCGCGTTGTCGTACAGGCCCAGCGCGCCATCCACGCCCTCCGTGCCGTTCTGGTTGATGTCGATGAAGTTGCTGCCGTCCGGAGTCACGGCGCGCTCGGGGGGCAGATCGAAGCGCACCCAGCGCACCAGCGAGTTGCCGGTGCGGAGCACATCCATCGTTGTTACACCGCCGGGCAGGTTGCCCA
>CAZNEU010000119.1:0-7577 GCA_964571915.1 uncultured Phycisphaeraceae bacterium | reverse complement strand
GGCCTGCGTGGTGGCCCTGGGCATCGGTTGGTTCGGGCTGCGCGTGAGAGAGTTGCCCGCTGACAGCGTGGTGAGGCTGGTTGGTGCCGACGAAACGGCTGCGCGGCTGGGCGTGCCGGTGGTGTTTTCGGGCATCGCGCTCAATGTGCCGCGTGTGGTCGAGGCGCGCACGCTGGGCGTGAGCGGGCCGGAGGCCTTTACGTCGGCCCTGTTTGACCTTTCAGTGCGTGAGTCTGCGGGGGATGGGGGCGAGGCGGTGGCCAGTGGCGTGGTGCGTGTGTCGGTCTCCGGCGGGCTTGACGGCGTGGGCGCGGGCGACAGCGTGCGTGTGCGTGGCGTGTTTGTGCCGGTGGCCGGCCCGCTCAACCCCGGCGAGCGCGATGCGCGGCTGTGGGCGGCAATGGAGGGGCGGGTGGGCCGACTCGAGGTTTATGCGGAGGGGCTGTTGGAGCTCGTGGAAGCGCTCGACACATCATTTTCCGCCCGAACGCAGCGCGTGTGGCTCCGGGCCGTGGCGGGTCTGCGTGGCGCGGCGGCCTTGTGGTTGCGGGCAGCGATCGACCCGGAAGATGAGCCCGAGACGGGGTCGGCCCGCGAGGCGAAGGCCCTGCTGAGCGCCCTGCTCATCGGGCGCGAAGATTCATCACTCGTGGCGATCAACGACCGCTTTGCGCGACTGGGGGTGGTTCATGTGCTCTCCATCAGCGGCTTTCACCTGGTGGTGATGACCGGCGTGGTGCTGATGCTGGTGCGCCTCACGGGCGACCGGGGCGCGTGGGAGCCGCTTATCGCGGGCGCGTTTGTTCTGCTCTACCTGCTGGTGGTTCCGGCGGGCGCGCCGATCGTCCGCAGCGGCGTGATGGTGCTGGCGATGCTCGCCGCGGACCTGGCCGGGCGTCGCTACGACCGCCTGACCATGCTCGCGTGGGTGGCGGTGGGCGTGCTCCTCTGGAGGCCCCTGGACCTGTGGAGCGCGGGGGCGCAACTCTCCTTCGGCATCACGGCCGCGTTGATCGGGCTGGGGCGGCCCTTTCACGCACGCCTGTTCCCCTCCGGCTTGCGCGGGCTCGTGCGGCGGCGGGGCCTGGGCGGCCTGGCGCTGAGCGCGGCCGGGCGGCTTGCGGCCACGCTCATCTCCACGAGCGTGCTCTGCTGGGCCGTGAGTGTGCCGCTGGTCCTGTATCACACCGGCGTGGTGAGCCCGCTGGCCGCGGCCACCAGCGTGCTGCTGGTGCCGCTCTTCTCGATTTTGCTGTGGCTGGGCTTTGTGGCGCTGCTGTGCGCATCGCTTTCCACGGTTCTCGCGGCCGGCGCGGGGGCGGTGCTGCTCGCGATCGCGGGCGTGGTGAACACCCTGGCCGCGCTGATCGACGGCCTGCCGGGGACCGTGGTGTACATGCCCGCCGTCTCGGCGATGTGGACGGCGTGCGCGACCGGCGTGCTGGTGTGGTGGTTTGGCTGGGCCGGCCCGCGCTCGGCGCGAGCGTGGTGGGCCGGCGCGGCGGTGTGCTGCTGGCTGCTGGTTGAAGTGGCGCTGCCGGCCCGTGGGGTCGGCCCGCGTGTGCGTGTGGATGCACTCGCCGTGGGCGACGGCTCGGCCGTTCTGATCCGGGCCGACGACGGCGCGATGCTGTGGGGCGGCTCGTCGCGGCAGCCGGGCCTGGCGCGTCGTGCCGTGCCGCGTGCCCTGCGGGAACTGGGGGCCTGGCGCGTGCCGCGGGTGGTGGTGCCGGGCGCGACGCTCGCCGACACGGCGGGTCTGGCCGAACTGATACGCCCGCTGGGTGTGCGTGAAGTTCTGGTCTGCCCGGACCTCTGGGTGATGTGGAAAGTCCAACCCACCCTGCCGCAGTGCCAGGCCCTGGCCGCGGCGGAGCGGCAGGGGGCGCGGGTGGTGCGGGCGTCGGCCCTGCGTGTGGGGCGAGCAACGGTTGAAGCGCGAGCGGGCGATGGGCGTGGCGGCACGCTGATCGGGCTGGTGCGTGCGGGCGATGCACCACTGGCGCTGCTCGCCGGTTCGGCCGGGCCGGATGTGCCGACCGGCCTGCCGCCGGTTGTTGCCGGCGGGGTGGTGGAAGCGCCGCGGGCCGCACGCTCGCCGGCCGGCGCGGCGGAGTTTGGGCGGGCCGCGGGGGCGGAGCGGGTGTGGTGGAGCGTGTCGGCGCGCACGCTCCGGCGTTCTGGCGGTGCGGGCGTACATGGCGCGCTGCACGCAACCGGCCTGCACGGCGCGGCATCGGCCGCGTTCGACCCGCCTACGGCTTCTTCGGCGCGGTGAGGAGGGCCTGAATCTGCTCGCGGATGCCGGGGCTGGGCGCACGCCGCGCGGCATCTGCAAGAAAGTTCCTTGCCGCCGCCTCGCCTCCCGCCTTGCGGAGGAGTTTGGCGAGCGTTTCGGCATCGTGCGCGTAGTTGCCCGTGCGCAGGCAGCGGCGCAGGAGCGAGAGTTCACGCTCGGACACGGCCGGCGCGGCGGCGGCGAGAGCCTGCCACGCCAGGTCTTGCAGCGCGGGGAGGGCCGCGGCATCGTCCAACGCCTTGTCCACCAGCGGGGCGAGGGACGGCTGGTCGGCCTGACGAAAGACCGGGCCAACCGCGGCGAGGGCCGCCGCGACACCCAGCGCCTCGGGGTTGTCGCGCAGGAGCGCGCCGGCAAGGCGCGCCGCGTCCTTGTCGCGCCCGAGAAACGCGAGGCCCCACAGGGCCGGCGCGAAGTCCCTGGCCTTCAGGTTGTCCGCCAGTTCGGCCCGCACGTCGCGCGTGTCGGCGAGCGGGAGCGCGGCATCGTTGGCGGGCGCAGGCGGGCCGAACGTGGTGAGGGGGTCGCCGATCACGGTGATGCGCCAGGGCGGGCTGCCCTCGATGCGGGCCGCGGCACCCAGCGGCGCGGGGGCCAGCATTCGAGCGACAAGCCCGGTGGGCGGCACGAACGCCGCGAGGTACGGCTCGTGAACAGAGCCGATGTATGCCGCGGCACCCCGTTCCAGCCAGCGGCCGGCGATGGTGGCCCGGTTTGCGGGCGCGGTCGCCGACCACGAATGAACGAAATACACGACGCTGGGCACATCGAGGAACGGCACATCGCACGCAAGGGCCTGGCCCGGGCGCAGATCGAAACTTTCGCTCATGCCGCTGGTGGTGGCGGTGACGAGGCCCGCGCGCACACCGCCGCGCCCGGGGGGGGCCGGGCTTGGGTTGCTCTTGCGAGCGTTCCAGCCGATCTGGGCCCAGGCGCCCGCGGCGAGGTCGCGGAAGTCGTCGGCGCCTTGCCTGGGGGCATCACTCACGCGGACTCTCCACCCGGCTTTCTTGAGCAGGCCCGCGCCCTCGCCGGGGGCGAACTGGTTCCACGGTGGCGTGGATTCGTAGCCGTTGAAGAGCCACGCTTCGCGCGTCTGAAGGAACACGGCGGACATGGCCCTGTACGCCGCGCCGGCCTCGGTGCCGAAGAGTTGCCCGCACCAGGCCCATCGCTCGGTCCGGTCGCCGGTGGTGGCGCGCCCGAGCAGGTCGGTGGTGGCAAGTGGTTCGTTGGGCACGGCCTTGAACAGGTCGCGCGGGTTGGGCTTGCCGGGCGCTTCGTTGGCAGCACCGGGCATGGCGACGCGCCCGGGCATGTTCAGGCACAGGGTGATGGCATCGATCCCTTCGCCCAAGCCCTTCCACGGGTGGCCGGTCTGTTCGAGGGCGCTCACGAGTTTCGCGTCGAAGGCGTCGAAGGTTTCCAGCGTCATGGCGCCGTTCACATCACCTGTGCCGGGGGGCTTGTCGAGCCACACGATGGGCTGACCACGCGCGGCGGCGAGCGCGAGTGCGGCGGTCCAGGCCGGGTCGCTGGTGCTGGCGATGACCGCCCCCGGCGGCACGAAGCGGAGTGTGGCCCACTGCTCGTTCAGGGCTGCGGAGTTGGGTGCAGACCAAGCCCGTGCCGCGGCATCGGCGATGAGCATCTGGCGTGCGGCGGGTTCGGGCGGGAGCGTGAAAGCGGCGGGGGCCGACCACCGGACGACGGAAGCGGGGGAGAAGGCCCGGGAGAAGCGGGCGATGTTCTCGCGTGCCTCCCACGAGCCGTCGTCGAGCAGCACGGGGAAGCGGGCGTTGATGGTCCAAAGCCCGACGGCGGCGAGATAGGCGCGTGCATCGGGCACGATCACCAGCGTTCGGATGACGGCCAACTGCTGGCGGGCCAGTTCCACGCGCACGCCCAGGCGCATGGCGGGCGGCAGTTGTTCGAGCGTGAGTTTGGGTGCCGGTTCGTCGGCCGGTGGGGGCGCGTCTCGCCCGCCGCACTGCCCGGTGAGGGGGCCCGTGAGAGCGCCAGCAACGACGCCGAAAAGCGCCAGCACGCGGCGTGTGGTCATGGGGCACCATACGCCGCGCTGGGCGGCAACGTGCGGGCCGCGAGACCGATCAGATCTCTTCCTTGAGTTGCGAACTGGGGCGGAAGCCGCAGGTGATGCTCGCGGCGATGTGCATCCGCTGCTTGGTGATCGGGTTCACCCCCTCACGCGCGGTGCGCCGGCGTTTGGCAAAGGTGCCGAAGCCGACGATGTTGACCTTGGCATCGCACCTGAGGCCCTTGGAGATGGAGGCGAGGACCGCGTCCACCGCGCGCTGGGCACCCGCCTTGCTGATTTTCAACTCCGACGCGACAGATTGGACGAGGTCGCCCTTGTTCATTGCACGCTCCGCAAAGAAGGCCGTGTCAGCCCGATTCCCGCGAGAGGCACCAAACGAACCAAGCCAGTCCACCCATTTCAGGGTATGAGGAATCCCTACAGCAAGAGGCTATCGGAACTTTTCTTTGTGTCAAGGCCAAGGCGCGAGGCGAGAAACACAGGGATTTACCAACCATTTACCGACCAGAGCATCTTTTTGTCTGTGCGTGTCGTATGGTTGTGTCATCATGTCCAGCACTCAGGGTCAAAGGCGTGGGGCGGTTGAATCGGGCGCGGCTTCTGCGCCACAGTCTGGCGCGCGGCCGGCCGCCAAGCCGCAGACAAAGCAGCCGTGGCTGTGGAATGTGGTGCTGCTGGACGACCAGGACCACACCTACGACTACGTGATCCGGCTGGGGCAGGAACTCTTCGGCCTGAACAAGGACAAGGCCCTGCGGCTGGCGCTGAGCGTGGACAAGGACGGGCGGGCCGTCTGCCTCACCACGCACAAAGAGCACGCGGAACTCAAGCGCGAGCAGATCATCGGCTTCGGGCGCGACCCGCTCATGGCGACGAGCAAGGGCTCGATGGGCGCGATCATCGAACCGGCCGAGACGGGCAACGGCGACGGCGACAAGGGCGGTTCGGGCGACAAGGCCTGAGCACGCTTCCCTGCGGCTGGTGCCCGCCCCGATCGGGTGTAGTCCAGGTTTCTGGCGGTAGGGGTGTAGACAGGAATGGAGTGGGCGTAGCCGATTCGGAGAATCGGGGTACCCAAAGGCAACCGCCAGAATCTTGGACTACACCCCCCCGATCCGGTCCTCATTCTGCCGACGCGCACGGTCGATAACCTGTATCGACCGACGTGCCCAAGCCCCTTGTCATCCAGACCGAGCACCTTGACGACACCGCCGCGGCGTGGCTGCGTGAACGCTGCGAGGTGGAGAAGGTCTCGTACGACGATGAACCCGCCTTCTCGCAGGCGCTGGCGCGAGCCGCGGGGCTGGTGATCCGCACATACACCCGGGTGAACGCCGACCTGCTCGCCCGTGCGCCGGGCCTGAGGGTGGTCGGGCGCGCGGGCGCGGGCCTGGACAACATCGACCTGCCCGCGTGCGCGAAGCGCGGCGTGGCCGTGGTGTCCACGCCCGATGCCAACACGCGGGCCGTGATCGAGTACGTATGGGCCCTGCTGCTGGACGCGACCCGCCCGCGCGCGTTTCTGGAGGGGCCGCTGGAGCCGGCCCGCTGGCGCGAGGTGCGCGAGGAGTTCAAGGCGGCGCGGCAACTCTGCCAACTCACGCTGGGCATCTACGGGTTCGGGCGTATCGGTTCGGGCATGGCCCGCGTGGCCCAGGCCATGCACATGCGTGCGGTGTACCACGACCTGCGCGAGATTCCTGCCGGCGAGCGGTGGGGGGCTCAGCCCGTGAGCCGCGAGCAACTGCTGGCAGAGAGCGACGCGATCACCGTGCACGTGGACGGACGGCGGGCCAACGCGGGCCTGCTGGACGCGACCGCGTTCGGGCGGATGAAGGAAAATGTGATCTTCGTGAACAGCAGCCGCGGGTTTGTCGTCGAGAATCACGCGGTGGCCGAGTTCATGATCGCCAACCCGGGGGCGTGCGCCATGCTGGACGTGCACGAACCGGAGCCCTTCGACGCGACCTATCCGCTGCTGGAGATTCCCAACGTTCACCTGGCGCCGCACATCGCCTCCGCGACCGACCTGGCGCACGCGAACATGAGTTGGGTGGTGAAGGACGTGTGGCGGGTGCTGAGCGGCGAGAAGCCGGAGTTCCCGGCGGCGGCGGGCGCCGAGTAGGGAATGAACCACCAAGGCACAGATCGAAGACCCGCCGTGGCGGGGGCCGCAAAGGAAGACAGCGCGGACCGTTCCGCCCCGGGTTCGTCGCGCAGATTCGGCGCCGACACTCCCAACCATTGATCGTCCGCCCGCCACCCCTTGATTGACATGCCACCTTGCCCGCTCCGAGCCTTCCTTTGTGGCCTTCGTGCCTTTGTGGTTCCTCCTTGATCGACCCCGACACCAACGTGAAACCGCCGCCCGCCCCCTGGGGCAAGGCCACCAGCGCCGCCGAGGAGCGGCTGTTTCTTGAAGGTCCGCGCCGGCGCGGCAGCGAGTTGTGGCGGGTCGTCCGCATCGCCTGGGAGTTCATCCGCGCCTTCCGCAAACTCCACTTCGTGGGCCCGTGCGTGACCGTGTTCGGGTCGGCACGATTCAAGGAAGACCACCCCTACTACCAACTGGCCCGGGAGGTGAGCGGCCGGATCAGCAAGATGGGCTTCACGATCATGACCGGCGGCGGGCCGGGCATCATGGAGGCCGCCAACCGCGGCGCCAGGGAGGCGGGCGGGCGGAGCGTGGGCTGCAACATCCTGCTGCCGCAGGAGCAGCACCCCAACCCCTACGTGGACCAGTTCGTGGAGTTCCGCTACTTCTTCGTGCGCAAGGTGATGCTCGTCAAGTACAGTTACGCCTTCGTGGTGATGCCCGGCGGCTACGGCACGCTGGACGAACTCTTCGAGGCCGTGACGCTGGTGCAGACGGGCAAGATTCACGACTTCCCCATCGTGCTCATGGGCCGGGCCTACTGGGCGCCGCTGGTGGAGTTCATCGAGAAGCGCATGGTGGAAGCGGGCACCATCAGCAAGGGCGACGAGCGCATCATCACCGTGACCGACTCGCCCGAGGAGGCGGTGGCGGTGATCGAGCGCGAGGGCGTGGCGTCCTACGGCCTGGTTCGCCGGGCCAGGGCACGCCGATGGTGGGTGCTGGGTGAGTGAAAAAAGAAGCCCGCGGCTACCGGTGAGGGAGGGCCGCGGGCTTGAAAGATGGCTACAAACGGTCGGCTGGCGTTTCGGTTACCGCCCTCCCGAAGAGCGCGGCTACGAATC
>CAZNEU010000118.1:0-3355 GCA_964571915.1 uncultured Phycisphaeraceae bacterium | reverse complement strand
CCACATCGCTTCGTGACTCCGGCACTCCGGCACTCCGGCACTCCGTGCCTTCGTGCCCCGGCGCCGTCGCCAGGGCCTTCCACTTCTTCTCACGCCGCGAGCCGCACCTGCTGGTTTTCGTCGGTCACGAACGCGGTGCGCTGGCCCTGGCTGTTGCGGCCGAAACTCACGGTGAAGATGTCGCTGAGCGGCCCGGCCTTGTCGGAGCGCTGGCCCTGCACCGTGTACTGCACGCTGTCGGGCCCGGCGTTGAAGTCGTTGTCGGTGTACTTCTTCACGCCCGTCACGCCCGCGAACACGAACTGACCGGCGGGGTCGGCGGGCAGACGGCGGCGGATGATGTAACTGGTGCCCGCGGCCCCCTTGGGGTTGCTGGCCTTCCAACGCAGCGTGATGGCCCCGCTGTTGGCGTCGAGTTCCACCGTGAGGGCGGTGGGCTTGGCGGGCGGTGCGATGCTGCTGGGGTCGGCGGGCGGGGGGATCTATGCGATGTTGTAGACGTTGGGGTTGTTGGTGTTCTCGGCGAAGTTCTTGATGTTGCGGATCACCGTCGAGGCCTGCGAGCGCAGCGCGCCGAACTTGATGTTGGCGACGTTGGTGGCCGTCTTGGTCGCCTCCTTGGCCTCGGTCTGATCGATCTGCGCGGCCTGGGCGGCCGTGGCCGCGGTCTGGAAGGCCAGGGCCTGCGGCTCGGTGAGGCCGATCTCGCTGTCGCGCTCGACAAAGATCGGGGCGTGGGCGAGGGCCCACTGGAGGAAGTCTTCACGCGGTGATGTCGGGTAGGTGGCCATGATGATGCTCCTTGGTCGGGCCGCTACGGACGGGCCCGAGGGCGAGTCAGCCCGGCGTGCGAGTCGGCCCGCGCTGTGCGCGGCGCTGGCGAGGCGTCCGGGCGCTGCGGCGTTGGCACACGCCAGCGCCTGCAACATGGACCGACATCGCCGCGATCGGCGCGTGCCGCGCGGAAGCGCGTGGTGTTTCTGCATGGCGAGGGCGCTATCGCCCCGCGCAAGCGGCGCAGGCGGAGGGACTCACCACAGAGGCACCGAGGACACAAAGGAAGACAGGGGGGAAAGCGCGAGCCGTGAGCCGCGAGCGGGTGGCAAGAAACGAGCCCCCCGCGCGAGCGGGGGGGCACGGCCCCGACGGAGCCGCGGGCTGTAGCCACTGGTGGCGGTCGCCGCAGGCGACCGGAACCAGTGGAAGGGATGGAGGCGTCCGGCCCGCCCGCAAGGGGCGGAGGAGCGACGTTGCGGGGGGGGTGGTCCGCCGCAGACGGACCGGTCGAAGACTCGCCGTGGCGAGGGGAGGAGGTCCCACCAACGAGCCCGAAGCGCCAGCGAGGGGGTGCATTCAGAGCGGCAAGCGCGAGCCGTGAGCGGGTGGCAAGAAACGAGCCCCCCGCGCGAGCGGGGGGGCACGGCCCCGACGGGGCCGAGGGCTGTAGCCACTGGTGGAGGTCGCCGCAGGCGACCGGAACCAGTGGAAGGGATGGAGGCGTCCGGCCCGCCCCGCAAGGGGCGGAGGAGCGACCGCTCGAAGCGGGGGTGCGGGGGGCGCGTCGGGCTCCGGATCGGTTATCCTCAATCGCTCGCACCCGCACGGACGCTTCAATGGCCCGCCAAATCCCAACCATCAAATCACTTGCGCAGGGCTTCGCCCAACACCTCAAGGAGTTGAAGGCCCCCGACTACAAAGAGTCGCAGGTCCGCCTGCACTACATCGACCCTTTCTGGTCGTTGCTCGGTTGGGACGTGGACAACGCCGACCAGCGCGCCCCGCAGGATGTGGAGGTGCAGGTCGAGCCGTCGATGGACACGGTGGAGGATGACGGGCTCAAGTCCCGCGAACCCGATTACCTGTTCCGGGCCAACGGCTTCCCCCGCTTCATTGTCGAGGCCAAGAAGCCCGCTGTCGATCTCGACACTGACAAGAAAGCCATCTTCCAAGCCAAGCGGTACGCCTGGAATGCGTCGATCCCCTTCGCCGTCCTCATGGACTTCGAGCAGTTCCGCCTGTTCGACGCCACACTCAAGCCCGACATCAAGCTCCCAAACCGCGGGCTGATCGAGGACTGGAAGATCGAGTTCCAGGACTACCCCGATAAGTGGGAGGCCATCGTCGGCATGTTTGGCCGCGACGCCGTGGCCGCCGGGTCCCTGGAAGCCCTGCTAGCGCGGGTGAAGAAACTCAAGGCAGGGCGGCGGGTCCTCACAGTCGATCGGATGCTCATTGACCTGAAGGGCGGTGAGCCGGTCGACAAGGTCTTCCTGGACTACCTGGAGCTGTTCCGCCAGAAGTTCGCCAAGGCCATTTACCACGAGAACAAGAAGTACTTTCCGGAGGCCGACACCCTTCACGGTGCGGCCACCCTCACCGAGACCGTGCAGCGGCTCATCGACCGCCTGGTGTTCATGCGCGTCTGTGAGGATCGCGGGGTTACGAAGTACGGCGGCCTCCGCGACCTGCTGGATCGCGCGAGCGCGGCGCGTGACCTAACGGAAGCGTTGAGGGCCGAGTTCCAAGAACTCAACCGACAGTACAACGGGTACCTCTACAAACACCACCAAGTCCTTGACCAGGTCGCCCTGCCGGAAGACACGCTGTCAGACTTCGTGCGGACCCTCTACCCGCCCGACGGCCCGTGGGACTTCGCCCGCATCGGCGATGACATTCTCGGCATCGTGTACGAGCGGTTCCTCGGGCACACTGTCACCGTCAAGCGCGGCACGGCCATCGTCGAAGAGAAGCCCGAAGTGCGCCACGCCGGGGGCGTCTACTACACGCCGCGCTTCGTGGTGGAGACGATTATCCGCCGTGTGGTCGGGCCGAAGATCGCGGGCAAGTCGCCCGCGCAGGTCTTGGACGTGAAGATTCTGGACCCCGCCTGCGGGTCTGGTTCGTTCCTCGTCGCCGCATTCCAATACCTCATGGACCACTGCCTGGCGGCTGTCGCCGCCGATCCGGCCCTCGCCACCGTCCCGGCAACGCCCACCCCCCACTCCAAGGCCCGCAAGAAGCGCAAGGACATCGCTTTCAAGGACGGCAAGCGTGGGGGGGGCCGCTGGCACCTGGCCCCGGACTTCCGGGCCGCGCTCCTCACCAACTGCATCCACGGCGTGGACATCGACCAGCAGGCCGTCGAAGTCAAGGTGATGTCCTCGTACCTGAAAATGCTCGAAGGGGAGTTGCCGCCCAACTGGCAGAAGGACTGGCTTGAAAACGAGCTGTTGCCGTCGCTGGACCCGAACATCGTGTGCGGTAACTCGCTCATCGACGAGGCGTCCTACGACTCGTTCGCGTCGTTCCATCGGCGCGGCCTGTTCAGCGAGGATGCCGACACCAAGTTCCGGAT
>CAZNEU010000117.1:0-1970 GCA_964571915.1 uncultured Phycisphaeraceae bacterium | reverse complement strand
TCAACCCGGGCGCGGTGATCGCCGGCGGGCCCACCGCGGCCAACCAGACCCTCGCGGGCGTGAAGAACAACCTCCTGCCCGGCCTCTTCGACACCTCGGTGCTCAACGTGGGCGTGAACATCAACGCCCTGCTCCAGGCTCTGGATCAGAAGACCAGGGTCACCGTGCTCTCCGAGCCCCGCATCTACACCGGCGACAACATCGAGGCCACGTTCTTCGACGGGCAGGACATCCCCTTCATCACCAACTCGCAGGTGAACACGCAGGGAAACCTCACGCAGAGTTTCGACTACCGGTCCGTGGGCATCCAACTCCGCGCCCGCCCCCGCATCACGCCCGAGCGCGACGTGGACATCAAGATCAACGTGCAGTTGTCGAGCATCGTGCCCGGCCAGACCCTCTTCGGCGGCTTCGTGGTGGACCGGCGCGAGACGACCACCCAGTTGATCGTCAAGGACGGTCAGACCGTGGTCATCTCCGGCATCATGCGGACAGAGGACTCGAACATCAGACGCAAGGTTCCCATCCTGGGCGATATCCCCATCCTCGATCTCATCTTCTCGTCCATCGAGAAGACCAAGACCACCACCGAACTGGTCGCCTTCATCACGCCCATCGTGGTCGAGAACCCCAACGAAGCCGATCGCGTGAACGATGCCGAGCGCAAACGCCTGGGCGAACTGCGCGAGCAACTCGCGCCGGCGCCGCCCAAAAAGTAGGGCACGCTCTCCGCACGATGCGGCCCTTGCTGGGGCCGATGTCCCGTCCGCCAAAATGAGATCGTCCCCCCGATCTTCACGTAGCATCGCCCACCGATGCCTCCCGCGCGCACCACGTTGGTCGCCCTCACACTCGCCCTCGGCACGCCGGCCGCGTGCGTCTCCGAGCGCCTCACGCCCCCGGTCCGCCCCGGCACCGTCGGGGTCCCCGCCACCCCGCCCCAACCGCCCGGCTCACTTCCCGGGTCCGACGCGGCTGTTCCCACCCTCCAGCCCGACCGGGCACGCTTCTCACTCCGCCCCGTCGGGCAGATTCCCTACGACGGGCTGACCCTGCCCCTGGTCTCGCCCGACGGCCTGCGCATCGCCACCCAGGTCGGTGAGCCCCCGCCCGCCGGCCTGCTGCTGGCACGCCTGCCCGACGCGGCCTGGCGCGGGGGCCAGATCGCCATCTTTGACCTCACCGGCTCGCGTCCGGTAGCCATCACGCACCCGCAACCACTCCCGCGCGGCCTGCTGCTCGGCCGCAGTGCCGACCACACGGGCTTTCTGGTTGAGGTCCCCGGCCCTGACGGCTCCTGCTCGATCGGCCGTGTGCGCTGGGCACCCGCCCCGCCCGAGGCAGCCCCCCACGGGCCGGCGATCGAGTCGCTCCTTGACGACGGCTGGTGCAACACCGATGCCGTCCTGGTGGACGACGGCCTGTTGCTCGTCGCCCGGCGTGTACCCCAGCCCGAAGCACCCGCCGCCGGCCCCGGGCCGGCCGATCAGCCGCACTTCGAGTTGGCCCTGTTCACACATGGCCGGCCCGAGCCGGCCGTGCTGGCCGTGCCGGGTCGAGACGTGCGGTTTCCCCTGCTCTCGCCCGATCGGGCCTTCGCCGTGTGCATGTTGATCGACCCCCTGGGCACAGAGCCCACCGAGGCCGGCATCGTGCGTTTGGAGGCCGACGGCCCGCGGCTGGTGGCCCGCGTGCCCGCCGGGTGCGGGCGCGGCCTTGATGCCGCCCACCAGGCGATCGTGGCGGCCCAGGCCCTGCCGCCGCGCGGCAACCGGGCCGAGGTGTCGTGGTTCGGTCTCATGGACCAGGGTCTCGTAACGATCAACCCCGGCAGCGCGGGCGCCATCACCCGCGAGCGCGGCGTGCTGGCGGCCCTGGCGATCAGCGACGGTCTGCAACTCATTGTCGCAGCCCACGAGGCGCGGCAACGTCCGTGGCCCATACCGGGTGGGGCGGCCCCGCAGGCGGGT
>CAZNEU010000116.1:0-2411 GCA_964571915.1 uncultured Phycisphaeraceae bacterium | reverse complement strand
GAGTCCGACGGAACCTACATCTACGTCGTGGGGTCGCATTTCAGGCTCGGCGGCAGGCGGTTCGGCGACGTGGCGTTCCCCTCGGGCAAAGTGGTGGTGATGGAGTCGATGTCCAGGCACCACTCGAAGACGCACTACTTCTTCACGCACCCCTACGCCCGCACCACCAACCTCTTCTTTGACGGCAGTGTCCGCGTCATCCCCAACCCCGAGTTCAACAAGGGCGGCTACCTGCGCCAGGCCGGCGCCGTCGTCGTCCCCATGCACGCGGGGGTCACCTACATTCCCAACGCCACCATCGGCCACCCGCCCTGGCCCGACGATTCGAGTCCCGCAGACCGCGAGGGCTTCCAACGCTGGACCCTGCGCGGCCTCAAGGGCATCGACACCGGCGGCAAGCAGTTGTACGGCGATGATGAATACATGAAGCCTCAGCCGCGATAAACTGCGGCCATGACCATCCTCGTCGCCGACAAGTTCGAGAAGGCGGGCCTTGACGGCCTGCACGCTCTGGGCCTGCGCGTCATCAACCAGCCCGAGGCGGGCGGCTCCAACCTCGCCGGCGCGATCGCTGATGCCAAACCGACCATCCTCGTGATCCGCTCCAGCAAGGCCCACGCCGCGGCGATCGACGCGGGCGGCGGCCCCGGTGCGGGCACCACCGCGGGCACGCTGAAGGGCATCATCCGCGCGGGCGCAGGGTACGACAACATTGACTGCGCCGCCGCCGCCGCGCAGGGCGTGGCCGTGTGCAACTGCCCCGGCACCAACGCCGCGGCCGTGGCCGAACTGGTGCTGGGGCTGCTGCTGGCGCTCGACCGCCGCATCGTGGAGCAGACGCTGGACCTGCGGGCCGGCAGGTGGAACAAGAAGGAATACAGCAAGGCCCGCGGCATCAAGGGGCAGACGCTGGGCGTGATCGGCGCGGGCGGCATCGGGCGCGAGGTGATCCATCGCGCCAAGGCCTTCGGCATGACCTGCATCGTCCACTCCCTCAACATGACCCGCGAACGCGCGGCGGACCTTGAAGTGGAATACGGCGGCAGCACGCGCGCGGAGATGCTGGCCGTGCTGCCACGCTGCGATGCGGTGAGCGTCATGGTGGCGGCCAACGCCGAGAGCGAACGCATGTGCGACGCGGCCTTCTTCGCTGCAATGAAGCCGGGCGCGGCGTTCATCAACACCGCCCGCGGGAGCGTGGTGGACGAGGCCGCTCTTGCTACGGCCGTGCAGACCAAGGGTGTCCGTGCCGCGGCGGATGTGTTCGCGGGCGAACCCGCCGGCGCACACAGCGTGGCCGACTGGAAATCACCTCTCGCCGACCTGCCCGGTTTCATCGGCACGCACCACATCGGCGCCAGCACAGACCAGGCCCAGAACGCGGTGGCGGAGGAGGTGGTGCGGATCGTGAAGGTGTTCAAGGAGACGCTTCGGTGGGAGAACCGGGTGAACTGAGGGGCCGCTCGGACGTCCGCAATGAAAACAACCGGACGGCCAGGCTGTGAAGGGCGTCTCTTTCCGCTGCGGAACGTGGCGTTGGTGCCCGTGGCGCCCGGGGACAGCCACGCCGCGATCGTCGCCTGGGCCTGCTGGCATGCGCGCTTGGGAAGTGGGCGTGCGGGTTGGCGCGTGAGTTGACCGCGAGGCACGTACCCATTCGCGAGCGTCCGGGCACGCTCTGTGGCTGGCGACTCCCGCATCGGCGCCTACACTGACGACGATTCGTGCTGGGGAGTAGCCTCCCGCATCCTGCCCGATCGTCGGGCGTGGCACAAGCGGGTGGAGCGGGCCGTCAACACGGGGCGAATGGACCATGCCCCCGGCCGCTCCGTGCGTCAAGACGCAAAGCGCAAGACCAACACAGGCTCGGGGCCATGCGCGCAACGCGGCCCGGGGCGTGGTTGGTTGCGCGACGCAAGGACCCCGCCCGATGGATCACTCGTTTCACAGTGCTTCGCTCCTGACCCTGGCCGAGGCCGCCCCGTCCGGCATCATCTGGTTCTACGCCGGGTTCATCGCCATGGTGCTGGTCTTTCTCGCGCTGGACCTGGGCGTGTTCCATCGCAACGCCCATGTGGTCTCGGTGAAGGAGGCGGCGACATGGTCGGCAATCTGGGTCGCCTGCGCGCTGGCCTTCACGGCCTTCGTCTACTTCGGCTACGAGGCGCACTGGCTGGGCCTGGGCCTGAACGTGCCGGTCGTCGGGCATCCCGGCGAGACGATGATCCTCGACGGCGCGACCGCCGCCAAGCAGTATCTCGCTGGGTACGTCATCGAGTGGTCGCTGTCGGTGGACAACCTCTTCGTGATCGCGGTGATCTTCTCGTACTTCGCGGTGCCGGCCAAGTACCCGCACCGCGTACTTTTCTGGGGCATCCTGGGCGCACTCGTGATGCGCGGCGCGATGATAG
>CAZNEU010000115.1:0-9307 GCA_964571915.1 uncultured Phycisphaeraceae bacterium | reverse complement strand
ATGCCCGTAGTGTTGAACGTGCCGCCCAGGCTCGTTGCGCCCGTGTCGCTGATCGTGAGCGCACCCGTGTTCCCCCCCGCCGTCGCGCTGAACGTCCCGTCCGGGTTGCTCTGCACCGTGCCAAGCGCATTGCCCCCGGTCCCCAACGCCCCCTGGATGTCCGTCAGCCCGCCGCCCGATGAGTTCAGCGTCAGGTTCCTCGCTCCGCCCGCGGCCGATGCCACGCTGCCCCGGAACACCGCACCAGCGTAGTTCAATGTCAGCGTGCCGCCGGGGGCCAGGTTGCTTCCCCCCACCGTCGCCGCATCCCCGAAGTCCAGCCCACCGCTCACCGACACCGCCGTCGTGTTGAGCACCGTGGACCCGTCCGCGTCGGTCGTCAGGCTCAGGAGCGCCCCGTTGGCACCCCCGCCCACGATCCCCCCGAACGTCGTGGCCCCGGCGCTGTTCACGACCAGCCCACGCCCGCCCGCGTTCTCGTTGTCCACGGTCGAGTTGAACGACACCGCCGAACCCGCCAGCGTCCGGCTCGCCGCGGCCGTCCATCCCAACCGCACCGCGTCGTTGTACGTCTGGCCGCCCGTCGTCGCCACGGCATCACGTAGGATCGTGCCCTCTCCCGCACCACCCCCGCCGTTATCCGTCAGGAGCGACGCGATATTCACCGTGCTCCCGAACGTCGTCGTCGCCGCGCTGTTGGCCGTCAGGCCGAACGCACCGCTCACGGACCCGGCGAAGGTGATCCCGCTCGCTCCCGCGTTGATGGTCAGTGTGCTGGTGAGCACCGTCGCGTCGTTGAACGTCGCCCCGCCGGTCGCCGTGATGTCGCCGTTGAGTTCCGTCCGCTCGACCGGCGCGGCGTTGGCACCCGCGTTCAGGTCGGTCGTCAGGCTGGCGATGTTCACCGTGCTGTTGAATCGCGTCACGCCGTCGCTGTTGGCCGTCAGGCCGAAGGCTCCGGCCACGGCCCCGCCGAAGGTGATATCGCTCCCGCCGGCGTTGACGGCGACCGTGTTGGTGAGCACCACCGCGTCGTTGAACGTGGCACCGTTCGTGACCGTCACATCGCCGTTGAGTTCGGTGCGCTCCGCCGGGGCGTTGTTCCCCCCCGCGTTCAGGTCGGTCGTCAGGCTCGCGATGTTCACCGTGCTGTTGAATCGCGCCACGCCGTCGCTGTTGGCCGTCAGGCTCTGCGCCCCCGTAACCGTCCCCTCGAACGTGATCGCACCCCCACCGGCGTTCACAACCGTGGTGCCCGCGAGCACCGTGTTGGCCGTGCCCGCACCCGCATCGTTCACGCTGAAACCGCCCCCGTTGGTGCTGTACGTGCCGTTGAGCGACACCGTCCCGTCCGCGTAGGTCTGGAACCCACCCGCCTCGGTCGTAACACTCTTGAACGACGACTGGCCGGGGGCATCCGTCGTGAGGCTGAACAGCGCCTGCGTGCCGCCGACGGCCGCGTTGAACGTCGTGCTCCCAGACGCGATCACCGAGAGGGCCCTGTCCTGGTTGGTCGCGTCGTCCGCGTTCACCGCGCCGTTGAAGAGCACGTTCGTGCCGGTGATGGTCGCGCTGCTGTTGGCCAGGGTGAACGCACCCGCGTAGGTCTGGTCGCCCGTGGTGAAGGCGTTGGCACCGCCGAAGGTCGTTGTCTGCGAAGCGAAGATCGACTCAAGCCGGATGGCCGCGGTCCCGAGGTCGCCGCCGAACACCGCGTTGCCGGTCGTGGTCAGCGTCTGGGCCCCGTTGGCCGTGCCGGCCACCGCGTTGTTGAACGTGATCGTGCCGAAGGAAGCCCCGGCCGTGCTCTTGAACTCCGTGTCCGCCGCGAGCCGCACCGTGCCGCTGTACACCTGCCGGCCGTCATCACGCGTCGCGCTGGATGTCTGCACCACGCCCTGGTTGAAAACGATCGTGCCCGCGGCCGTGATGTTCATGAACGATGGGCGCGAGGCCTCCGACGTGTTGCCCACCGAGGTGGAGAAGATCACATCCCGCCCGGCGTTCACCGCAAGCCCGAACGCGCCGTTCACCGTCGCGGCGGTCCCGTTGGACGTGAACGTGATGTCGCTCGTGGCGCCGTTGGCCACCAGCGAGGCATTGCCGCTCAGGCGCAGGCCGTTGCCCGCGGGCGACGTGGCCGCGTAACTGTACAACTGCGAGCCGGCGTTGGTGGTGATGCTGAAGCCGACCGCCACCGCCTGGTTCAACTCGATGCGGTTGGTGATGACGGAGAGGGAGTCGGCGGTGATGTTGCCGTTGATGCGGACCAGGCGGCTGTTGCTCGTCACCGTGTTGATCGCGACGGCCCCCGCGTTGATGACCGCGCCGCCCGCCAGCACCACGTTGGCCGTGCCGGTGCCCACGATGTTGAGCGCGCCGCCGCCGGTGAGGATGGCCTCGTTCACGACGATGCCCGTCGGCCCCGCCGCCTCCAGGCGGATGATGCCGCCGCCGCTCGCGGCCGTCCCGATCCGCGAATCCAGCACGCCTCCGGTGTTCACCGTCACGCCCGACGAGCGGTTGCCCGGGTTGGCTGCGGTCTTGCCCAGCGTGATGGTGCCACCGTTGGAACTCAGCGCGGCGCTCACCGCCACCGTGCCCAGTGTAAGGGACGCATCCTGAGGCGCGCCCGAGCCGGTGCCGTCGTTGGCGAACAGGTTGATGTTGAGAGCGCCGTTCGCGGCACCGCCCGCAGAGGCATTGATGAAGTTGCCCGCCGAGATCACGATGTTGTTCGCGGCCCTGAGCGTGAGCGTCCGCGCGGGGCCCGCGGCGATATCGACCGAAAGCGGCGCGTTCCACGTGATGTTGCCCGCGTCCACCATCACCAGGTCCAGCGCAAACGTGCTGATCACAACATCCGTGCCGCCCTCAAGGGCCGTCTTGATCGCGGCCACGTTGATGATCGCCTCGCCGGCGTTGGCCGACTCGAAGGGGTTGGTGGGGAGCGGGTTTACCCCGCCGACGGCCTCGATCGTGATGTTGCGCGGGTCGAGCAGCCACAGGCCCCCGCCCGTGCCGCCGGCCGCCGAGACATCCGCCCCGCGGACATCCAGCGACCCCGCGCTGGACGTCTCAATGCTGCCGCCCCGCCCCGTCCCGGTCGCGTACGCGCGCCCGTAGAAGCCCGTGAACACGTCGGACCAGATCACCACCTCACCGCCGTCGGCGAGCGCCCCCGTGCCGTCAGATCGGATCACCGAATCGGACATGACCACGGTGGAGGTGGCATGGCCGAGCGTGCCGCCGCCCTGGTACTCACCGCCGATGGCGATGCTGCCGCCGCCCGCCGCGCCGCTCGCGTCGATGCTGGCGTTCATCACGCCCACCCGCTCGCCGGTGATGCGCACCTGACCGCCGCGGGCCTGGTCGGCCCCGCCGGGACCCGTGGCATCGATCACACCGGAAACCCGCACGTTGCCGCGCCCGGAGCCCTCGATCGCCACATCGCGTGCGCGCGTGGCGCCGGTGTGGCGGATGGCCATGGAATAGAGGTCGCCCGCGGCGATGGCAACCCGCCCCCCTCGTGCGTTGATGGTGCCGCCCTGATCGACGCCCGTGCCCGGCGCAGGAGCAGCGCCCGTGGTCGCCACCTGCACGAAGATCCGCCCGCCGCGCTCGCCCATGTACACGCTGTCGCCGGAAGCCATGACCACGGTGCCCCCGGGGCTGTTGATGACGCCGCGGTTGGCGACCTCGCGCCCGATGAGCGCCACCGTCTGGGCGGTGATCGTGCCCTCGTTCACGACGGCGCCGGAAACGTCGGTGAAGGTGTTGTGGCCCCGCAGGAAGTCAGCATCACTGAGGTGGGCCGCGCCGGCGTAGATGCCGCCCACGTTCACGACCGCCCCTTCACGGAAGTACACGCCCGCCGGGTTCATGATGTAGACGATGCCGTTGCTGGTGAGCGTGCCGGCGATCTGCGTGAAGTTGCTGCCGGTGATGTTGTTGAAGACGCGCGAGGTGGCCTCGGGCTGCACAAACCGCACGCTCTCGTGGCGGGCGATGTCGAAACTCTGGTAGTTGATGATGGTGTTGTTGGCCGCGGTGATCGCCGTGTTGGCGCCCTCGCGCACGAAACTGGCCGACCCGCTCACCACGCTCTCACCCTCCGGCCCCGCCCACGCGGGCGCGCACATGGCCAGCGCGGCCGAGGAGGCCGCCATGCCCGAAGCCAAGGTTCCCAGCGTGCCCCGCCGCCCGGATGAAAAACGCATGCGCAACTCCTCGATCTCGATCCGCAACAACCCGAACCCCGCCAAAGCCCTCGCCCGGGCACGCCGCGCCCGATGACCTCGCCCCGCCACCGTGCGCGGGTTCACAAGTCAGAACAACAGCGTGCCCACAAAGTGCAATCGCCCGTCGCCACGCTCGATACCCGTGGAACCCTTGATGTCCTGGAGCGCGACGCCGTAGTCCACCCGGACATTCAGATTCCGCCGGAACTGCAACTCGATCCCCACGCCCGCGCTCACGAGCGTCTGGTCAAACTCGTTCAGGGCCGGCTGGTTGTTCTCCGTGCGGCCCGCGTCCACAAACGTGCGCAGAATCACGTCCCAGTCGGGCCGCGCGTACGACTGCTGCGGCGCCCAGCGGAAGGGTTCGCCAAACAGCACGCCCGGCTCGGCCGCAACCGCCAGCAGGCGCGGCACGTGCAAGCGGTACTCGACCGTGCCGACGTAGACATTGTCGCCCGACGCGGCGCTCTCGGGATACCCGCGAACCGTGTACAGCCCGCCCGCCACCTGCTGAAAGTTCGGCGCCACGCGGTACCCGAAGGCCGTCTGCCCCTTGAACGAGACCGACACCTCGTGCGCCAGCGTGCTCTCGCCGCGCAGAAAGGCCGCGCGGTCCAGAAGAGGCTCGAGGAAGAACGTCTGCTCCGCGTTGAACTGGATCGTCTGCCAGTCGCGGTCGGTTCCCAGCCGTCCCAGCCGCTGCAGTTCCGACGTGCTGGTGTCCGCGACTTCCGGCAGGTTGAACTCGTAGGCCAGCGAGATGATCGTGTTGGCCTCGTCCGTCAGGCGTTCCAGGCGCGCCCCGACGATGGGCAGGAAGAAGTCCGTCTCGCCGCGCACGGGCTGCAGCGGGTTGGTGCTGTTCTCCACGAACACGTGCTGGAACCTGGCCCCGGCGAAGAGATCGATGAAGACCTCGCGGGCCTGGAAAACATTCAGGCTCAACTCGCCCCCGGCAAACCAGGCGTTGCCGGTGAATCGCTCGTTGGAGCGGCCGACCTCCGAGGCATCGTACTGGCTGAAACTGCCGTACGCCCGGACCTTGAGCCGCTCCTCATCGTCGAGCGGGAGTTCGTACGAACCGTTGAAGATGTGCGTGGCCTGAAAGCCACCGGTCACATAATCGAGCGTGAGCGTGTCGTTGTGCCCCGTCAGTTGGTTGTGAATGAGGCCCGCACGCTCCCGCCAGATCTCCGTCTGCTTCGTGCCCGTGTTGGAACCCTGCACATAGACCAGGAGCGGGTCGGTCTCGCGCACCAGATAATCCAGCAGCACCGAGCCGGGGCGGTCCTCATCGTCATCGTCGCCGGAGATGGCCACGTCCACCCGCCGGCCCGCACGCCGGTTCAATCTCAGCACATAGTCGTCCAGCGACCCTCTCACCAGCAGGTCGTTGCGGTCCGGCGATCCCTCCGCCACGGGTGCCAGCGGTGAACTCTTCCTGATCGACTCGTGCTCGGGCAGGTCGATGCGGTTGCGCCGACCCTGGACCCGCTGGCCGGCCGCGATCGTCCGCACACGCGTCACCGTCGCGGCGTACACTTTGATCGACAGGTTCGTCGTGCCCTCCTCGCGCAGGTCCGTCCACTCGAGCGTGTCCGGGTCCTGCTTCACCTCCTTCTGATCAACCTCCGCCAGCACGCCGATGAGGTCGCGCGAGGTCAAGGCATCGCGGATGGCGATCAGCACGCTGATGACCGCCTCCTTCGAGAATCTGGCGCCCTTCTCGTCGGCCCCGAGCCGCCTGTTCAGTTCCCCCACGCTCAACGTTTCGCCCGCTTCGCCAGCAACGGCCGCGAACCACATCCCGTCGCGATTGACCAGCGAGAGCGGGGCCGCGTCCAGCAGGTCTTCGATGGCGGGCAGTTTGGGGTGCGGCTCGGGCTGGTATCTCGCCGCAAACTTGGAGACCAGAACCACGGCCTGCTGCACGGCCACCGGCACCTCGGCAACCTCCGCCTGGGCCTCCGGCTCCTTGGCCGTCGCCGCGTCAGTCCGTGCCGGTTCCTCAGGCTGCGCGTCCCGGATCGCGTGAGCAAGCGACGCACAACCCATCCCCCCCCGCCATGGTCGCCAGCCACCAAGCGCCGCGCACGCCACGCGGCAGCGGCCGGGGCGCAGCCCGCCCGCACCGCCGCGCCCCACCAATCTGCGGACAAACTTCCTCGGTCGATTGAGCCATCCGACGGTCCTCTCAATGAGCATCCCGCACCGCGCACCATCGCCCACACCCGGTGCCCGCGGCCGCGCCGGCCCCAACAGCACCGGGGTGGACGCGGAGGATAGTACCGGAAAGTCCGGAAACGTGCCAAACTACCGGATCCCACGCTCCAGCGTGAACAAACCGCGCCGCGCACCCCTTGCGCTCTCGGACCCCCTTCCGCCCTCCTACGCGGCATGGCAAACCTTGGCGGGTCCCACCAACAAGGCAACGCACCTTTCTCGCCGGATGCGGCCACGCCGCTGCTCCGAACCCCGGGGCAGGTCGATGCATGTCGCGTGCGAACAGGGGCCAGATGCCCCTTCGCTCACGGAGAGCCCGACATGAACCGTTTGACCCTTCGCCTGCGTTGGACCGTCGTGGCACTGACCGCCAGCGTGGTGGCGGGCGCAGGCGGCTGCGCCACGTCGTCGCCAAAGCCACCCACCGCCCACGTGTCGGGGCAACTCCTGCCCGGGTCCACCATCGCCGTGGCCGATGCTTTCGGCACGAAGGTGTTCTCATCGCCCAGGTCCATCGCCGCTCGCAAGGCCGCCACGGCCACCTACGCCGCGGCACCGGAGTGAGCAAGGCCTACTGGCCGCCCGGAGCGATGTACGCAAACTGCGTACGGGCCTTGGCCAGTTCACCCTTATATGAAACGCCCGTCTCCTCGTTGGTCACCCGCGTGGGTGTGAAGGCCAGACGGAAGCCCACATCGGCAAAGCCCTGGTTCGTGCTGTTGGTCGCTTGCCCGCCCGTCAGCCGCGTGGCCTCGGCCACGGTGCCGTCCAGTTTGCCGTCCGCCAATCGCACACAACTCGCCGACGAGCCGCCGATGATGCGCACGCTCTCGCGCACCGTTTCGTCCTTGAGAGAGGCCAGAACGTCCGCCGGCTTCCAGGCCGACATGCTCATCGGCTTCTCGAAGACCCACTCGCCCACGTTGCCGATCAGGTGGTTGAACACGACAGCCGGCGACACTTCTCCCACCTTGTCAAACCACAGCGTACCGTCCTCCGGAGCAGCCGCGCAAGCATCCGCGGATTGCCAAACGGGGAAGAACGACGGGTCATTCTTCCACGCGGGCGGGCCGTCGTCCTTCTGCTTGCGATACTTACGCGTCGCGTCCACATTCGGCCCGCGCAGATTCCATTTGCTGGGAGTCTGCCACTCGGGCTCCATATCAAGCGCGGCCTGCCATTCACCAGTCGTCGGCAGGCGACACCCCGCCAGCCGCGCCACATACGCCGCAGCCTTCACGCTCAGGAACTGCATCGGATGGTCGGGCGACGGGGGCGCGACCTTTCCGCCACGCAGTGCCTCTGGATAGTACTTGTCCGGATCGTCCCTGACGATCTCGGCCCCCATCAGCCACGACAGGCCGCGCCGGCCGCCAGTCGTTTCTGTCTGGGTGGCCCCGATCCTCAACGATTCCCGGTTCGTGGGAAGCGACCAGACACGCGGGAATCCCGGCTTCTCCTCCAGGAAAAGCGCGGCTGTGATCCCGGTCGCTTCCCGGCGCAGGAGTTCGATGGCGATTCCGGCACTCATCTCTGTGGTGCAGACGTACACCGGCTGGCCCTTGGTGTCTCCCGCCTTGGGAATCACCCGCCTGAAGGTGAGCCCCGTGCTCTTGAACTCCAGAGGCACGCCGCGCCCCAACACCACCTCGAACTGCTGCTTGTTGGGCGCGAGTTTCAACCGGTAGGCGGGCGCATCATCGCCGCTGCCGGGCACGAACTCGAACACGTCCTTCATCGCCGCCGGCCCGGCCTGATCGAGCGGCAGGGTCTGCTCGCCGCCGGCCACGCTGCCCTTGCCCAGGCCGCGCAGCACTGTGAACGTCTGGCGGGCCCCGGCCGCGCCCGCCGCCGCACCCGGCTCCAGGTCGAGCACGCGCTTCACGGCTGCCTGGAGCGCCTCCTCATCGGCGGAATCGTCAAGGGCCACCTGAATCCCCGCCAGGGCCAGGTTGTAGCGGGCTCCCCACGACATGCCCGCCACCCGGGCATCGTCCACCCCAAACTCGGCCCGGCGGCGCAGCGCCCCCGGCACCGCATCCTCCAGACCCGCGCCCCGCAGAGCCTCCACATGCGCCACCCACCGCCCCGCACGCTCGCCCTTGGCGCGATCCTTCACGCCCGCGGCTGCCCCCGAGCGCTGCAACGCTTCGTACACCTGCCCCTGCTGGGCCAGCCACTTGGCCTCACCCGTGGCCTTGAGTTCACCCAGCCGCCGCCACGCAGCGCTGATCGCCTCGTCGCTGGCCCCGCCACGCGCGGCCTTCTCCACAACCTCCGCCGCGTTCTCCGCCCCCGCGATCTCCGCGATGTCCTTGTACCTCTCCAGCAGCGGCACGAACACAACGCTCACGCCCGGCGCGGCCCGCTCCAGCGATGCTCGCAGCCCCTCGGCCAACTGCTTCACCGTTTCCTTACGCCCGGGAACGGCCTGCCCCAGCCCGGTGCCGGCAGCCAAGGCAGCGTTCAGCGCCGTCGCATCCGCCGCCGCGCGGCCGACAGCCTCCACTTGCTGCAGGAACTCTGCGGCCCCCGCCTTGGCGGCAACCGCAATATCCGCCGCCTTCGCTCCCCCCTTCCAATCGAGTTTGGCCAGCGCCTGACCGATCGATTCTTCGCGCAGCCGCCCAACCGCCGGCATCAGGTCTCGCTGCCACGGGGTTGAATCCAGTTTGGGTGCCGCCGCGAACGCCCCAGGCACGGCCTTGAGCGCACCATACACCGCCGCGGCCTGAACCGCAAGGTCGCCCGCGTTCTCGTCCGTGCGCGCGGACTTGAACGCACTGGTGGCGAGCAGCCACGCACCATCCACCGCGGCAGAGTTCACACCGATCGAGGCCGGA
>CAZNEU010000114.1:0-9602 GCA_964571915.1 uncultured Phycisphaeraceae bacterium | reverse complement strand
GCAGCGCGGCCGCATCGCCGTTGAGGTAGTCGTGCATCATCAGCGTGAGCATCGTCCAGCACGCGCCGTCGGGCGTGGCGGGATGGAAGCGGTTCCAGGCGGGGATCACATCGGCATCGATCACCCACCCCGCAGGCTCGCCGTCGGGCGAGATCAGCCCTCGGGCAAAGGCCACGTGCTGGGCGAACTCATCCTGCAGGAACGCGGCGTAGCCCAGCCGTGTATCCGACGCATCGCGGATGCTCACCCCCGCGCCAGCCGCGCTGGTGAGCAGGCCGCCGTCGGCGGCGGCGCTCAGGCCGCGCCAGAGCGACGCGCCAACAAGGTACGACGTTGGAGCAAACACGGCCGTGCCGCGGGCCTGCGAGGGCGAGAGCCTCCACACACGGTTGAACGCGGGCGATGCCGTGGATTCCAGGGCGTACAGCCCCGCGTTCGCGGCCCCGCCGTAGTGGTCGCTCCACGCCAGCGAACGCGCGGCGAGCGGGCCCACCGCCACGAACGGGAGCGTGCTGGTGCCGATCGTTGCACGAGAAACCTGGTTGTTCCACGACGCGTACAGCGTGTTGGTCAGCCGATCAATCGCGATGGCCTCGATGACGTGGCCCGAGGCGGACGCGGGCGACGACACGAGCACGATTGCCGCGTTGGTCTTGTCATTGGCGAGCGCCCGGTAACCAATGATCGACCCCGTGAAGCCGAGGTAAAGGCGACCCTTGTAGAAGGCCAGACCCGGCGGCTTGGCAATCGCATCGGTCGCCGAGATTTCCAGCCGCGTGAACGTGGTGAGTTCGCCGGTCTGCGTGTCAAACCGCAGGATCGCATCGCTGCCCAAACCGTCAACCGGCGGGCTGGCATCATGCACCGCGAGAAACATGAGTCGCCCGGAGTCGGAGAAGGCCATGGCGCCCGGGCCGTCCTGGCTCGCGCCCAGGTTCATCCACGGGCACGCGGCCTGAATCTGGGCCTTGGAGATCGTGTGGCGCAGGGCCTGGTCCACGCCGCGGATTTCGATGGTGTCTGACGCGCTGTCGGCGACGGCCACATACCCCGAGAGGGCGGCTGCGGCGGTGGCCGTGGGCACGGGCGAACCACCCGCGGCGAAGGGCAACGGGGACTGGACCGGCTGGGCTGTCGCCAACGTGGGCACGAGCGCGCAAGCGACAACCGCGCCGATCACCAGCGCTGCAATCCGGCCGCAACGATCAAGCCCCGCCCTCTTCATCAATGGAAGCGTACAACACGCCGGGGCGATTGCCAGCGGTTCAGGCGAAGATGGGGCGGGTAAAAAATGGAAATGAGGACGATGGGACTCGAACCCATGACCAGCGGATTAAAAGTCCGCTGCTCTACCAACTGAGCTACGTCCTCGAACAAACCTGCCGGGCCGCCCGACCGTGGCAGCCGTGCGCCGCAACGCGGCGTGCGGCAGGAGATGGTAGCGCCGACATGCGGGGAACCGGTGCTGGAAGCAGGCCGATGGCCGCGGCACGCAGGCCGACGACAGCGGCCTCAGTCGTCGCCGCCGGAGCCGGCCGAGCCGATCTTGAACGCGCTGCCAAGCGCAAGAAAGAGCCAGAGGATGTCGAACAGGCCGAAAGATTGCTTGAAGGCATCCTCCTTCACCACCTGCTTGAGCGTCTCCAGTTCTGCGGCAACCTCGGTCTGCGCCTGCGAGCGATAGTCCGCCTGCCACTGCGGCGTGGCGGCCTTCCAGCGGGCCGTCGTCTCGGCCCACAGTGCGGGCGGCAGATCGTCCGGCCCTTCCACATCCTCCGGCGGTTCGCCGTTGGGCCACTTGAGTTCCTTGCCTGCGCTCTCCCACTCGTCCGTGATCTGCCCCGCCAGATGCATCTGGACATCCTCATCGCTGAGCGGGCCGCTCACCGGCAACTGCGCCACGAGTTGATCAACCACCATCGAGATCGCCATGTACTTGCCCGCGCCCACGCACGTCAGCGCACAGACCGCGGCCACGATCCCCGTGAACATGCCCGTGTTGCCCCGGGCCACGAGCGCCACGCCCCCACCAGCAAGCACACCCACCAGCCAGGCAATCCAGCCAAGTTCAGAGTGTAGTTTCCAAGCCACAAGCGCCCAGATCACCGCCCCGATCCCGCCGCCGACCAGTCCACCCAGCACCCACACGATCGGGTTGGCCGTCCACAAGCCCGACGCGGCGGAGACGAGCGACCCGAGACCGGCACCCGACTTCTCCTTCGGCTCCTTGGCCCGCTTCACCTTCTTCCCCGCGGATCGGCTGTAGCCGCACGACACACACTGATCCACCGAGCCCAGGTACCCACCGCAACTCGGGCACATCACATCCGACACCGCGGACCCAGACACGGGCTCTGCCGGAATCTCATCAAGTGCGGGTTGGTCATCCGCCGCGGCTGCCGCCGCCGCTTCCGCAGCCTGTTTCTTGGCCACGCACGCCTTGCACACATAGCGACCGCCCGAGTCCTTCAGCCGTGGAACCTTCGAGCAGTCCGTCTTGCAAAGGATGCAAATCTTGGCTTGCACACCGCCGGTTTGATCGGGCATGGGCATTCTCCCGTGGAAGACTGCCGGAGAGTGTACAAACAGCCCCGGGGGGCCGCAACCCCCGTATTTCACTGTGGCACCGCGGCTCGTACCAGCCCTTCCAACAGGTTGGCATGGCGTGCCGTCGCCCCCATCCGTTGCCGTATACACGCCCGCCCGGCTTCGGCCAGCCGCGCACGCCGGGCAGGGTCCGCCACCAGTTCACCCAGCACCCGCGGCAGTTCCTCCGGCCCTGCCACCTCCAGCCCACCCGCCGCACAGAGCGCCCGGACCACGGCCTGAAAATCCTTGAACGACGGGCCGATGACTGTGGCCCTTCCCAGGCCGATGGGTTCGATCGGGTCGCTGCCGAAGAGTTTGCCGAAGGACCGTCCCATCACCACCACGTCCGCCAGCGCGTAGGCCGCGCGGAGTTCGCCGATGGTGTCGAGCAGGAAGCGGCCGGGTCCGCTCACGTTCCCTGCCGCGCCTCTCCCCCCCGCTCCCGCTGCTTCACCCGCGCCGGCCTTGACCGAACGCCGCACGCACCCCGGCATGGCCGCGGCCGCCTCGTCAAACCGTTCAACCTTGCGCGGGGCGCAGAGCAGTTGCACGCCCGGCGGGCACGCACGCACCAGCAGCGCCTCCTCGCCCGGCCCGGTGCTGCCACCCACAATGAGCGGGCGGGTTCGATCAATGCCAAGTTGCCGCGCCAGCACAGCCGCGCCGGCGACATTGTCCGCCATCACGGCCGCGTCCCACTTCATCGTGTCGGCCACGAAGACTTGATCGGCGGGCGTGCCCATGGCCCGGAAGCGGGCCGCGTAGTCCTCGTCCTGCACCGCGGCAAAGGCCAGCGAAGCGAAACTCTTGACCATGAACGGGCGGATGCGTTGATAACCCTTGAAACTCCGCTCGCTCAGCCGCCCGTTGATGACCCCGACGGGAATGGACCGTCGCGTGCACTCGCCGATGAAGTTCGGCCACACCTCCAACTCCACCAGGCCCACGGCTGCGGGCTTCACCCGGTCCAGAAACCGCCGCACAGCGCTGGAGAAATCCAGCGGGTAGCGCACGACAGGCCCGTGGCCGCCGAACAGCGTGCGGGCACGCTCGAACCCCGTGTCCGTGCCCGCCGCGACAACCACCTCAATGCCTCGCTCGCGCAGCATCGGCACCAGTTGCCGCACCGCGTTCACCTCGCCCACGGAGACGGCGTGCAGGAGCAGGCGGGGGCGACCGGGCACCGGCGTGGGCAGGCCCTCCACATGGCCCAGACGCTGCTTCCACCCGCCGCGGGCCTTGCGCGCCCAGACCGGTGCCAGCACGGCGGCTCCAAGGGCGTAAGTAAGGTCGAGGGGATTCATGGAACAGGGGACAGGTGAGAGGGGACAGGTTACAGCAGAGGCACAGGAGCGGCCAGTGCCGCTGGAGAAGGATCCTCTGGCAGACACCTGTCCACTGTCACCTGTCCCCTCTCCCCAATGGGCAGGCCGGGACTCGAACCCGGAACCCTTCGCATGTAAAGCGAATGCTCTAGCCGATTGAGCTACCCGCCCGGGCAGGCCGCATCGTAGTGCGGCCCAAGCCGCCAACTCTTCGTGTCGCTTGGCGTTGCACGGGGTCGGTTTGCGTGCAATACTCATAGCGGCATGAAGCCCAAACCCCCACGACCGGCGACACTCCACGCTGTGGCCCTGGCTCTTGCCGCGGCGGCTACGGCCGCGCTGGCGCAGCCCGCACCACTCCCGCCGCCCTTCGAGCAGCCCGTGCGCTACGACGGGCACAAGGTGGTGAAGGTGCGTGTGCTCACGCCCGAAGACCGGGCCGCGGTGGAGGCCATCAGCGACGACCCGTGGGACTGCTCCGGCCCGCGCGGCACCTGGGCCCGGTATCGCGTCGCGCCAGAGGACATGGATCGGCTGCGTGCCACGGGCCTGCCCTTTGAGGTGCAGATCGAAGACCTGCAGGCCCTCGCCGATGCCGAGGCGCGGCAGATTCAGGAAGCGCAAGCCCAGCAGCGCGCTGCTGCAAAGGCCGGCGCGGCAGCGGTGGCAAGCCTGGACTGGTACAACGCGTACAAGACGTACGACGAGTACAGCGCGTACACCGATCAACTGGTGGCAACCTACCCCGGCGTCGTCTCGCGTGTCGCCGTGGGCACATCGCTGCTGGGCAACCCCATCTGGGCCCTGCGCATCGCCGCGCCGGGGGCGCCGGCCGACCGGCCCGCGATCCTGCTCTTCGGCCTTCAGCACGCGCGCGAGTGGGTCACGGGCATGGCGGTGATGTACCTGGCCGAGCAACTGGCCGGCGGCAGCAGCGGCGACCCGCGCGTGGCCCGCGCGCTGAGCAGTTTCCAGTTCCTGGTTGTGCCCGTGATGAACCCCGACGGGTACAAGCACGCGTGGACCACCGATCGTTACTGGCGTAAGAACCGCCGTGCCAACGCCGGCGGCTCGACCGGCGTGGACCTGAACCGCAACTGGAGCGCGGGCTGGGGCCTGTCCAACGGCTCCAGCGGCAACGGGAGCAGCCAGACCTACCGCGGCACGTCCGCCTTCAGCGAGCCCGAAACGCAGGTGATGCGCGACTTTGTGGCCGCCCGCCCGTACATCAAGGCCCAGTTTGATATCCACTCGTACTCGCAACTCATCCTCTCGCCGTGGGGATACACGAGCACGCTGCCGGCGAACAACTCCCTGTACCTCGATCTGAACGCGGTGCTCAAGGCCGGAATGAAGTCGGTGTACGGCCTCACGTACACCACGGGCCCCACCTACACGACCATCTACCCGGCCTCGGGCGTCTCCACCGACTGGGCCGCGGCGCAGGGCCGCCTGGGCTGGGGCTTTGAGTGCCGCGACACGGGCACGTTCGGCTTCCTCCTTCCCGCGGAGCAGATCGTTCCTCAGGGCCGGGAACTCCTCGGCGCGTTTCTCGACTTTGCCGACGCGATCGACGGGCCGGTGAGGCTCGTGTTTCCCTCGACCCCGCCGCCCACCACGTTGGCCTCCAACGCACCGGCCGCCGTGCCCGTGCATGTGTACGACATGCTCTCTTCGCTCGCGCCGGGCACCGTGAAACTCTCCTACCGCATCGGCCGACTGGGCGACTTCACGGATGTGCCGCTCACCGTTGTCTCGGGCAACCAGTATCAGGCCGCTTTCCCCCCCGTGCCGTGCGGTGCGGTGCTGCAGTACACCCTCAGCGCCGCCGGCGCCAACGGGCAGGTGGAGACCGTGCCCGACGCGCTGGTGGCCCCGTGGCTGCAGGCCGCCACCCTGCGCATCGGCGGGGGTGCGTGCACCCTGTGCCCGGCCGATTTCAGTCAGGACGCGAACATCAACCCCGACGACCTGGGCGATTACATCACGCTCTTCTTCACCGGCGACCCCCTCACCGAGTTCAACAACGACGGCTCGCTGAACCCCGACGATCTGGGGGATTACATCACCGAGTATTTCGGCAGCGCGTGCGTGCCGGGGTGAGGCACGAGGTTCCTTTGGCCAGCACCGCCCACGTTGTCCAGGCCGATTGGATCAGCATCGGCGCGCTCGCCGCGCCCAGCACGGTCGACCTGGTCTACGCCGACCCGCCCTTCAACACGGGCAAGGCGAAGTCGGGGCGTTCGGGGCGCTACGCCGACTCCTGGGCCACCCTCGACGCGTACATCGCCTGGTTGCGGCCGCGCGTGGCCGCGGCGGTCCGCCTGCTCAAACCCTCCGGCAACCTGCTGCTGCATGTGGATTGGCACACCAGCCACCGCGTGCGCGTGCTGCTGGATTCGCTGCTGGGGGAGGACCGCTTCGTGAACCACCTTGTCTGGGTCTACGGACTGGGCGGCTCCTCACCCCGGCGCTTCGCGCGCAAGCACGACGACATTCTGTGGTACTGCATCGATCCGGCCCGTTCGTTCTTCAAGCCGCCGCGCGTGGCAGCCACCAGCAACCGCATGCGGGGGCAGACGAAAAAAATGACCGACGTGCTGGCCGTCCCCAGCATCAACAACATGGCCGGCGAGCGCACCGGCTACCCGACCCAGAAGCCGCTGGCGCTCATGGACCTGCTCGTGCGCGCGTGCTGCCCCACCGGAGGCCTGGTGCTCGATCCGTGCTGCGGCAGCGGCACAACCCTCGTGGCCGCCGCGGCCAGCGGGCGCAGCGCTCTCGGGTGCGACACCAGCGCACGGGCCGTGGCGCTGGCACGCGGGCGGCTGGGCGTGCTCGGCAAGTAGCCTCGCTCAGCGTTTGGCGCGATCGCACTGCTCGCACGTGCCGTGCAGAAGAATCTTCTGTTGGGACACACGGAAGGACTTGGCCGTGGCCTCGCCGCGCGAGCCCCTGGCAGGCCGGATGAGCACCTTGGCATCATCCAGGCACTCCACCCTGCCGCACGAATCGCAGACCACATGCGGGTGGTCGTGCTGGTGCCGCAGGTCGGCGCACCCGGAGTGGTCGGTGAGCGAATACCGGAACACGCGGTCGCCGGGGTCCACCCGATGGGCCAGCCCCGCCTCCACCAGCGAGTTGAGCGTGCGATACACCGTGACGCGATCCGTCGCCTCCGCGTCCAGCCGGCGCTCGATCTCCTGCGCATCCAGCGCCTGCGGGGTCTGCGCGAGCAGCCGGATGATGCCGACCCGCACCGCCGTGACGCGCATCTTCGCGTGCCGCAGAAGGGCCCTGGCATCCAGCGCGGGTTGGTTGGTGGGTGCGGCCATAGGTGCGCGGGCGGTTGCTCGGCCGTGCCTCAGCACATGGTCATGCCGCCGTCGATGCAGATCGTCTGGCCCGTCAGGAAGGCCGCCGCGTCCGACGCGACGTACGCCACGAGCGCGGCCACATCATCGGGCGTGCCCAGACGCGGCACGCTCATCAGCGCGAGCACGTGGTCTTTCACCTGCTGCGGCAGGCTCTCGGTCATGTCGGTGGTGATGAAGCCCGGGGCCACCGTGTTGGCCGTGATGCCCTTGGAGCCCAGTTCCCGCGCGATGCTCTTGGTCAGGCCCATCAGGCCGCTCTTGGCCGCCGCGTAGTTCGCCTGGCCCGCGTTGCCCACCACGCCGGACGTGGACGCGATGTTGACGATCCGGCCGAAGCGGTTCTTCATCATCGGGCGTGCCGCGGCGCGGCAGGCCACGAAGGCCGAGGTGAGATTCACGCGCAGCACCTCCGCCCAATCCTCATCGCTCATCCGCAGAATCAGCCCGTCGCGCGTGATGCCCGCGTTGTTCACCAGAATGTCCAGGCGGCCACGCTCGCTCGCCACCTCCTCGATCGCCTTCGCGAACGCCACACCGTCGCCGATGTCCACCGCCTTGACACTGGCCTCGCCCCCCGCGGCCTCGATCCGGGCCTTCAGGTCTGTCAGCGGCGCGGCCGAGCGCGCCGCCAGCACCACGTGCCGGCCGTCCGCGGCCAGGCGCAGCGCGATCGCCTTGCCGATGCCGCGCGAGGCCCCGGTTACCAGAGCCACACGCTTGACTGCAGTCTCGGCCACGGCGGCTCCTTCACCAGACACGGGCAGCGACAACATGAGGCACGAGAAAGGTCATCAGCTCCCGGACGGCGCACGCGGAATCTTCACCGGCCCGGCGGGCGTTCGCTTCTGATCCAGCGGTGCGTTCGGGTCGGCCGGGGCGGGTGGCGCGTTGGGGTCGGCCGGGTCGCCGGGCTTCCTGGGCGCGGCGTTGGCCGCGCTGGCCAGCGTGAGCCCGCCCACGTCGAACGCCGCCGCGCCTATGCCGGTCCAGCCCGAGGCGCGGGGCTTCACATCGTCGCGTGTCGCCACCCCGTCAAACACCCACGAGTCGCCGTTCTTGGTGGTCTGCCAGCCGCACAGATACGCACCCGCCGGGTCTTGCACCGCCATGAGAACCGCGTGCGATGCCGACGCCGAAAACACCTTCAGGTCGCGCTTGGGCGCAAAGCCCTGGGGCGCGAGCGCCGCGAGAATCCGGGCCTTGAGTTGCGCCGGGTTCTCGCTCCCGCCCCCTTCGGCCAGCGCACGCTGGGCCGCCTCTTCCAGACTCGGCCTGAGGCGGTCGGCCACTTCGGGCGGGAACCGCTCGAGCATGTACTTGGTCAGCAGCGTCAGGTCCGCGGCCTGCTCGGTGGTCAGTTCAGGGTCGGAGCCGCTGACGAGGTTGGACGGCGGCGGCACCACAGACAGGATCCGCACCGCCTCGATGCTCTTGGTGGCCGGCGTCCACTGGTCGGCGGCTTCGAGCGTGCCCAGGGCATCGCCCGCTCGCTGCGCCAGAAATGGCCGCAGGGCCTTGGCGTCGCCGCGTGCCAGGGCATCGGCCACCCTCAGGGTGGCCCGCGCCAGCCCTTCGTCGGCGGTGGCCAGGCCGGCCTCGATCTGCACGCGCGGATCGATCTTCAACTCCTGCGCCAAGGCCTCGAACGAGACCGGCGGCGGAGCCTCGGCCTGCGGCGCGCGCGGCGGCGGCGGCGGGGGCGGGGGGGGCTTGGGCTTCTCACAGCCGACGAGCGCAAGGGCCAGGCCCGCGAGCGCCCCCGCCACCACGATGAAACTCGGTTTAGTCTGTCGGCGTGTCATGGGTATGCACCTTTACCGCTTTGTCGATCCGGCGGAACAAGCCCGCCAGCGTCTTGCCCGGGGCCAGTTCGTGATACTCCGGGCCGCTCGCCGCGTGCGCCGCCACCATCGCCGCGCAACTCTGCGACCAGCGAACCGGCGAGGTCAACTGCGCAACCAGCCGCTTGCGGATGGCATCCGCTGCGCTCAGCCCGTCGGTCGCGGCGTGTGGCTTCGCGGTAACGTTCGAGTACACAACGGCCCGCGCCGGGCCAATCGCCGCGCCCGCCAGGGCCGCGGCCAGACGCTCACCCGCGGGCGCCATGATCGGCGAGTGGAACGCACCGGCAACGCTCAGCGCTGTGGCGCGAAGGCCCATCGCCACCGCCGGGCCGTCGGGCGCGGCGGCCCGTTCGCACGCGGCCCTGGACCCGCTGACCACAATCTGGCCCGGCGCGTTGAAGTTTGCGCACACCAGCACCTCGCCGACGGGCAGCCCGCTGAGTGCCTCGGCACACACGCGCTGGGCC
>CAZNEU010000113.1:0-9896 GCA_964571915.1 uncultured Phycisphaeraceae bacterium | reverse complement strand
CGCCAGGGCCGTACCAGCGCGCCCGCCCTGACCCGAGAAACAAGGACCCCAAGGGGATTTGAACCCCTGTTACCAGGATGAGAACCTGGCGTCCTGGACCGGGCTAGACGATGGGGCCGGCGAAGCGGGGATAGTAGAGGGGCGAGGGGAATCGTCAACCGCGGAAGGGGACAGGGGACAGGGGAGAGCGGGCACCCGCGTGCCCCGTGAACCCGCTGCACCACACGCGCGCGGCCGAGCGCTCCGGCTGTTCCCTGCCACCTGTCCGCTGTCCCCTGCTCACACGATCTCAAGAATCTTGAACTTCTTGGTGCCGCGCGGCGTGCGCACGGAGATGATGTCGCCGACGCGGGCCTTCATGAGGGCGTCGCCCATGGGGCTGGTGGCTGTCACCTCAATGATGTCTTCGCTCAGCGTGCCGCTGGACTCGCCCACAAGGCGGAAGAGTTCGGGGTCGCCGGCGCGTACTCCCTCTTCCTTCATCATCACCGTGGCCCCGATGAAGACGATGCCCGAGGCCTTGTGCGAATCGTCCACCACGCTCAGGTTGGCCAGGCGGTCGGTGAGCCGACGGATCTCGGCCTCCTCCATGCCCTGGGTCTCACGCGCGGCGTGATAGTCGCCGTTCTCGCGGAGGTCGCCCAGTGCCCGGGCCTCGGCGATGCGCACCGTGATGACGGGCCGGTTGGCCACCAGCGCGGCCAGACGCGCCTCGATCTGCTCCCGCTCGGCCTTGGTGACCATTTCCATGTGCGTGCTCCGCTCCAAACTCGCGAGCCTCGAACCGGACCCGCCTTCACTCCGCCGTTTCGTCCCGCCGGGGCGCACCCGGTGCGGACCGCAGGAATGCACCCTGTTGTCGCGCGGGCGACGCACACGCCAGCGAGCCTGCTGCGCATGGCCCGTACGCGGATCGAACGCCGATGGATGGGTGGGTGCGAGAAATCCTCTCAGCGGTGAATGTAGGCCGCGACGGACGGACGGGCCACCAGACACCTACCAGATTCACCGCGACTCACCCCGGGCGGCGGCGGGCCGCGAGCGCGTGGCCGGGCGAGCCGGGCGGCGTGGCCGCGGGGCGGGCGTCGTCCTTCGTGCCCTGACCGCGCGGCACCTGCCCGGCGGGGAGCGTGATACGACCGGCACCCACGCCCGGCTGCGCAGAGACGTCGATAAGAATGTCGCGGGGGCTGGCGATGTCCACCAGCGGCTTGCCCGCATCGATCCGCCGGCCGAAGTCCGGGCTGTCGATCAGGAACTGCAAACGGCCGAGTTTGATCTCGGTGGGCACCTCGGCCGGGGAAAACTCGCCGGGCGCGGCCCCCCACACCACGCGGTTGCCCGCGTCGGTCATGATTTCCAGCCGCTTGCGGGCCACATACGCCCCGGCATCAATCCCCGCCACCTGCGCGTAGGCCGCGGAAACCTGCAAGTGCGCCAGCAACCGGAGCGCGGCCTGCACATCGCCACCCACCCACTTGTCGCCGGGCTTGGTCGGCGGGGCCGCCGAGGGGTTCATCACCACACGCAGGCCCGAGGCGCCCGGCCTGTAGTCCACCGGCAGCAACTCGCCCTCGCCGGAAACCAGGTAGTCGCGCTCGCCGTGCCGCACCACCGCCGCGGGCTCGCGCCAGACGCCGTCGATGCGAACGATGCCGTCGCCGTCGCGCCGGATGCTGCGGACCGACCTGAACCAGCCCGTGGCGAGCATGGCCTCGCCGCAACGGCGCAGGGCTTCGCGGTCAAAGACATCATCGCTGAGGACCGTGGTGGCCACCACGATGAGTTGGTTGCGGAAGGGCTCGCTCAGCCACGTGGCGGGCTGGCCCGCGGCCACGGCTCCCGGCGCGCTGCCGCGCAGGGGCGGCCACATGAAGGCCACCTTCACCGGCTCACGAACGATGGTGGCAACGGTTCGCTCCATCGTTCCGTAGGTGAAGGCGAGGGCGGTCAGGCCGCCGACAAACAGCAGCACGGTGGCCACCAGCGACGCGCGCCGGATGGTGGCGCCGAACGAACGCGACTTGGACCGAAAAGTGCCTGTGGACGCCATGGTGCCGTTTCCGAGTTTGCCGGGTCCGGTCATATCGGCCAAGGGGTTGGCGGCGGACCAAAGACCGGGCCAAGAACCGCAACTCTTGCGCGGTGGCGGTGGAGACGGTCGGTGCGCGTGCGTGAGGCGTCTACTCGGAGGGGGCGTTGCGGCCGGGCCAGGCCTCGCCGTCAATGGGCGGCGCGCTGGCAGCGAGGGTGCGCGGGTCCGAGACCCTGCGGCGCACGATCCACACCAGAGGCACGATCGTGGCCGCCCGCATCAGCGTGCTGAGGCAGAAGACCCACGCATAGGCCGTCGGACCAGCCCCCAGACGATCGAGCAGCCAGCCACCCAGGGCCGAGCCGGCCGCGGTGCAGGCCGAGTTGCCCACGTAGTACGTCGCCATCAGACTGGTACGTTCCTGCGGCCTGAGGTGCTCGAGAATGAGCAGGAACGTCGCCAGTTCCCACGCCGCCCACGCCAGGCCGCTGAACACCTGGAGCGTGCCCAGCCACCAGAGCGACGTGGAGACGCACCAGAGCACGCTCACGGGCACGATGCCCAGCCCGCCGATCAGCAGCAGACGGCGCGCTCCGAAGCGCGAGGCCACCACGCCCATCGCGCCCAGGGCAACGGCCTTGGCCAGAGGCACAGCCCCGATCAGCCACGCGTAGGTGAAGTAATCGTGCCCCAGTTCCCTGAGCACATACGGCGTTACGAACGGCGCGGCGAACTGGGCCGCGAAACTCACCCCCAGCATATACAGGATCAGTTTCGCGTCCTGGCCGGGCACGCTCGACATGGGGGCACGCACGCGGGCCCACAGTTCGCGCACGCGCACGGCCCGGTTGCCCGCGGGCATCGGCGCTGGTTCGCCCTGCAAGAGCAGGAACAACCACGACACGGCTCGGCACAGGGCCGCGCACGCGAACAGGCCCGCGAACGTCCACAGCACAAGGCGGCGTGCCCCCTCATCGGTGATCTTCTCCAGCGGCACGCCGCCGCTCACGGCCCAGAGCGACACGCCCGCGCCAAGAAAACCCAGGAGCGTGCCGCATTGAAGCACGCGCTGGCGGCGTCCGAAGAACCTCGACCTGCAGCGCTCCGGAACCATGGTGCCGATCCAGGTGCTCCACGCGGCGCCGCCGGCCATGCCGCCGGCCCAGTACATGGTGGCCGCCGCGAAGACCGCCCACGCGGGGAGCGACCCCGCCGCCGCGCCGACCGCCAGCGGCACGAACGAGAGCGCCTGCACCGCCACGGCGACCAGCACCCAGCGCTTGTGCGACCTGAGCCGGCGCACGGCCGAGAACCCCACGAGTTGGAGGAGTGCCCCCGCGATCTGCGGCACCGTGGCGACCAGACCCGAGGCCACCTCGCCCAGCGCCAAGGCCAGCACGAAGGCGGGCAGGTAAAACTCACCCAGCCCCACCATGATGCTGAACGCGCCGCCGTCGATCATGGAGCGGCGCATGTTGAGCCGCGGCGATCGATCCGAACGAGATGAGGAAGGAAGAGCGTCCATGCTCGGACCCGGCACTCGCGCCGATGTCAGGGCTCAACCCCCGCGATGGTCAGGGCCAGCGCGGCCTGGTCCTGGCCCGTGGCCCGCAGGGCGATCCATGCGGCCTGGGCCCGCAGCGCGGGCCGCAGGCCGCCGGCGCCGGCCGCCAAGCGTGCGAGTTCCTCAACCTGTTCGGCCGACTGCACCGCGCGGGCCCGCGCCCGCACCAGCATCAGCACCCAGCGCGTCTGGGCCGCGAGGTCCTCCTCGATCGAGCCCTCAACGGTGCGCAGCGACCCCTGCACCGATTCGCACGCCGGGGCACCGCCCGAGAGCGCTGCTTCCAGCAGCACGCGCAGCAGGCGTTCATCCCGGCGTTGCAGCGCCGCACGCGCCGCACGGGCCAGTTCGCCCGTGTCCTTGGCGCCGCCCGCGGCCAGGCGTGCGGCCGCGCGTGCGGCCCGCGGCAACAACTCGGTCTCGGCGCCGCCCTCCGCCAGACGGATCAGCCCGGCCCGGATTCGCCGGGCCCGGCCCGCCGCCTCGTCGCCGTCGTGCCCGGCCCCTGCGCGGCCACCGTTGGCCCACGCGCCCGGCGTGGTCTGGGCATCGGCAAAGACCTCGGCCCAGCGCATGACCGGGGAAGAGCGCATCATGAGCGCGCTCTCCACCGCGGCCACGGCCTCCTCGCCCGTTCCCTCGGCCACGGCCCTGAGCACGCGGGCGACCAGGGCCGAGGAATCCCGCGTGTCCGTGGCCACGGCCTGGACCACGGGCAGCGGCAGGCCCGAGCGCCGTTCCAGCGATGCCGAGAGCGCGCCCAGGTGCAAGCGCGCGGCATCGCCCTCATCGGCCGCCGCGCCGAACCGTTCCAGCCACTCGCGCCCGGCGGTGCGCTGGTCGGTGTCGAGGCGGAGCAGCGCGGCGGCGAGGTCGGCCGCGGCCAGCCCGTCGGCCGCGAAGCGCACGCTCCAATCGCGCAGGGCGGGCACGGCCGCGTCCAGCCCCGCGCCGACGATCATGCCCGTGGCCGCAACCAACTCGGCGTGGCGGTTCTGGCGCAGCAGTTCGCTCACGCGATCGCCCAGCGCGGCGAGCCTGCGTGAGCCCGCCCGTTGATCCAGCAGCGCGGTGGTGCCGATCGCCCGCCCGGTGTGTTCACCGGCGGCAACGGCCTCAAGCCGCGCCGTGTCCACCGCCGGGTCGTTCACGGGCAACTTGACCACGATCGCGAGGTAGATCGGGTCGGGCAGGTCGGTCCACCGGGCGAGGTCGGCCATCTGCGTGAGCCCGATCACGCCCGCGTCCAGCGCGAGCGTGAGCACGTCGGCCTGCACGCCGGCAGCTTGCGAGCGGACGAGCATGAGGTCCAGCCCTTTGCCCACGGGCACCTCGCTGAGCGCGATGATGGCATGGGCGCGCACCACGGGCCACTCGCACGTGGCCAGGCGCGTGAACAGCGGGGCCAGGCTCGGGTCGCGCATCGATCGCAACGAACGCATCAGGTCGTCCTGAACGCGGGTGTCCTTGTCGAGCAGCAACGCACGAAACCGGCGCGCCAAGTCGTCGGGCTGCGCGTGCATCACGGCCGCGGCACCGTACGCACACGCGGGCGCAGCCATGCCCGCGCCCGCCAACGCCAAGGCCGCGCACCCCACCATGTACCGACCAACGGCCATAGCCCCGAGTTTACGCCGCCGCTCTCGTCCACGCGCGGTCCGCGGCGAGTTCGGCGCGTGCCCGTGCCACCAACTCGCGTGGATCGATGCCCGCGCGGCCCCTGCCCAGGCCCACCGCCACGCAGGCCGCCACCTGCCGCTCGAAGCGGCGCACGGCCGTGATGACGCTGGAGTGGTTGGGCCGGCCCAGGGCGCGGGCGATCTCCGGGTAACTCATGGCGGTGAGGTCGCGGGCCAGAAAACCCGCGAGGGCCCGGGCGAGCACCACGGGCGCCCCGCGCGACCGCCCCCGCACTTCGTCGGCGCTGACGCCCAGCAGGTCGCACGCGCAGCCGAGAATCGCCTCGGGCCGCAGCGGCCGCGGGGCCGACCCGTGCCGCACCCGCGGGCCGTCGGGCACGTCCGGGCGCTCGCTCCGGCGGCCCAGGGCGTGATCCACCGCCCGGATGCCCACGGCCTGGCCGGCGCGCTCCGTGCCCGCCCCGCCCGATGCCCGCCCGTGGCTCAGGCCGCCGCCCAGCAGCAGGCGATGCACCGCGTCCACCCGCATAATCAGCCCCTCGATATCGCGCACGCTGGCCACCTCGCCGCACGCTTCCACCAGAGCCCCCAGCGCCGGCTCGTCCAACACCAGCCCGCGCCGGCCCGCGAGCGCGGCGATCAGCCGCGCGCGATACGCCCGCTCCGGCGCCCCCATGCCCACCACCAGCCCTGCGCACAGGCGCGAGACCAGGGCGGGCGAGAAGCCCTGCAGGCGGCGCGGCTCGGCGCCCATCGACACCACCACGCGCCCGCCGCGGGCGCCCAGAGCATCGAGCGTGTTCACCAGTTCGGCCTGCGTGCCGGGCTTGTGGGCCAGCGTCTGCACGTCGTCGATCACCAGCAGGTCGGTGGTGCGGAAGCCCGCGCGGAAGCGATCGAAGCGCTTGTGAACGCAGGCCCCGATGAACGCGTTCAGGAATGCTTCGCCCGTCAACGAGCGCACGTGCCGGCCTGCGAAGGCCTGCGCGTACTCCGCGGCGAGAGATTCGAGCATGTGGGTCTTGCCCACGCCGCAAGCCCCGAAGACCACCAGCACGCGCGGCGCGCCCGCCGGGTCGGCGATCTGACGGCGGGCGGAGTCCACCGCCAGCGCGTTGGCGGGCGCGATGATCAGCCCGTCAAAGCCGTCGCCGCCCACACGCCGCGGGCGCGGCTCGTGCCGCAGCCTGGCCGCGACGGGGCCCCGGGGGCCGGGCTGGGCGGACGGTGCCGTGCCGGGGCCGGCCGTGGCGGCGGCGATGGGCACTGCCCCGGCAGAGACGACGAAGCGGAGGGCCACATCACCCCGCCCGGTCTCCTCCGCCACGGCCCGCCGCAGTTGCTCGTGAAAACGCCGCTCCAGCAGCCCGGCGATGAAGGCGGACGCGACCGGGATACGCACTTCCCCCTCGCCAACGGCGGGCAACAGGCCCTCAGCGAAGTAGCGGGCGAACTGATCCTCGCCCAGTGTGCCGCGCAGGCGGCGGGCGATGCGGTCTTCGACACCCGCCGGGCCCGGCGCCACCAACGCGGCCGCGGGCAGATCGGAGCACACCGATAGCGTCGCGTTCCCGTGTACCACGCGGCAGACCCCGTGCGCTCCAGCGGCCGGAGCGAAGGCAAGCAGACCGCGCCGCGGGCCATGCTGGGCGCACGCGCGGTGGGCTTGAAACCAGGTTCGTGGGAACGAGTCCTTTCAACACCGGCACGGACCGGACTCGCTCGAACGGGGCGAACAAAGAGCGCCACGTGCGATCGAACCCGGCCCGGGTCGCTGGCCGATCCGTAGCCGCGGGGAAGATAACCTGATCTTGACAAAAGGGAAGCGGTCGCGCGCGTTTTTCGCGCTGTCCACAGTCGAAACAGGCGGTTTCCTGCGTGAAGGTCCGGCCCGAAAACTTTCTTCTCCACAGCCGTTGCCGGGCGTTTCCCCGCGGGGCCGGAACAACCTGTGGACAACTCTCCGCCCTCAGGCGCGCAGCGGCCGCACCAGCGCCGTGCGCGAAGACACCTGGCGGAACTTGGCCCGCTTGTACAGCCGCAGGGCGGGCACGTTGGCCAGGTCCACCGCGCACATCAACTCACTGGCCACACTGGCGCTCGCCAGACGGGCCACCGCGCCGCGCAGCAACTCGGCCCCCAGCCCGCGCCCACGCACCGCCGCGGACAACCCCAGATACACCAGTTCGCAGTGCTGAGGGTCGGTGCCGTGGCTCAGCAGCACGCACCCCTGGGCCTCGCCCTCGCAGAGCATGACCCACCACCAGCGCGGGTCGTAGCGGCCCACCGACCGGTGCGACGCGATCACATCATCCACGGTTCTCATCCCGCACAGGGCCGGGCAGTCGAGCGTTCCCTCGTAGGACCGCCCGAGTGCCTCACGCAGCAGACGCTTGCCGTCCGCCGGCGGCAGGTCGGCCAGCGCCACCAGTTCCACCCCGGGCGGCAGCGCGGGCGGCACCGATCGACCGCCACGCGGAATCGTGCGCCGCAGGTACGCCAGTTCCGCCAGCCGCACGAAGCCCGCCCGCTCGAACGCCGCGCTCTGGTCCTGCTCCTCCGCACCCACCAAGGCCTGCGCCAGCACCACCCCCGACCCGGGTTCACCCAGCACGCGGCAGACCTCCTCCAGCAGCGCCGCACGTTGCCCAAGCGTCTGGTCCGGGCGACCGGCCCGGCCATCCTTGGGCGCGGCACCCGAAAGGAAGAGGGCGGCGGTTCGACCCGCACCCCGCAGCGCCAGGCACACATGGCACGGGCCGTGGGCATCGGCCACGGGCTGCAGCGCCCACATGCACGACAGGTCGGTCCCCTCGGCATCGGCCCTCAAAAGGAAACTCTCGACGCGCTCCGGCTCGTCGTGGGCATCGATCAGGCGTGCGACCGCCGCCAGCCGCCGCGACTCATCCACGCGAACGATGGCGAAGGCCGGTTCGTCGGAACCGCCCGTGGGCATCAACGCGTTCGTGGAGATCGTGGCCATGAGCGCCGAGCAGGCAATGGGCAGTCGGCAAGGGGCGAGGGGCGCGGGGCTGTACGCAGGCCCGCGGTCCGCAACCCGGGCAAGACTTCAACGAATCATGGGCGGTACACTACCCCGCCCGCGGGCATGAGCCCGATCTGACACCCCGCTCCGCGACCGTGGTCCGTGCCGCCGACCCAAGGCTGGCCTCCTGAGATACCGCACATGACCCGATCACTTCTGGCCTTGATGTCGTTGGCTCTCTGGTTCCCGATTCTGGCCTTGGCGCCCGAGCCTGATGCGGTGCCCCGGCGCTGGGAACTGGATGTGGCCTTCGGCCCCCTGCGTGTGGGCACGGTGGATGTTGAAGGCCAAGGCCCGCGCCCGTTCTACTACCTGACGTACAAGGCCACCAACCCCTCGCGGAAAGACTTGCTCCTGGCCCCCTCCTTCGAACTTGCCGATGGCAGCGGCAGAGTGTTTCGTTCCGGCCGCGATGTGCCCGCGGCCGCCACCGCCGCGCTGATTGAACGCCAGCAGAACCCCTTCCTGAAAGACCAGATCGCGGTTTTAGGCCCGATCCTGCAAGGGCCCGAGCACGCCCGCGAGGGGCTGGTGGCCTGGCCCGCCGAATCCCTCAAGCCCGATTCACTCACCGTGTACGCGGCCGGGTTCAGCGGCGAGTCTGCCACCATCACGCCGCCCGGCGACGTGGACGGCAAGCCCGCCACCCCGATGATTCTCCGCAAAACCCGCATGATCCGCTTCGAGAAACTCGGCGACCTGACCGCCCGCGGCGATACCCCGATTCCCGTCGCCGAGGCGCGCTGGATCATGCGCTAGCAGCAAGGCCCGAGCCGTTGGCGGCGCGAGACGGCTCCGCCAACTGGAAGCACACGGGCCTCGGGCCTAGCCTTCCCGCCCTGCCCACGGAGCACATCCGGACCCCTTCCGGCCCTCACGCGCCAGGTTCTCTGCGAGTTTTGCTATGGCACACAAAAAAGGTCAGGGCTCGACCAAAAACGGCCGCGACAGCAACCCGCAGTACCGCGGCGTGAAACTCTACGAGGGCGAGATCGCCCAGCCCGGCTCGATCATCATCCGCCAGGTGGGCACGCCGCACAAGCCCGGCTTCCAGGTTCGCCGCGGCAAGGACGACACGCTCTTCTCCATCGGCCACGGCAAGGTGGTCTTCCACGGCCGCACGGTGCATGTGGACCCGATGGATGCCGGAGTGGCCAAGCCCTTCTGGCTCAGCAGCCCGAAGACCAACTGAGCGGGGCTCGGATTTTCAACACGGAGCACACCGAGATGCACGGAGATCGCGCGTTCCTCCGTGATTCTTCGTGCTCCGGGGCTTTCAACCCTCTTTCCTTCACGTCCGATCCGTGCGCCTTCGCGCCTTGGTGCCACAGCCATTCCGATCTTTCTCTGTGTCGCTCCGTGCCCTCCGTGTTGAAAACCGGTCGGGGATCAGACCGCGAACTATGCAATCCGTTCCACCGGCTCGCTCAGGGGCAGCATCCGCGCGATCTTGAGATAGCGCTGGTAGCGGTCGTGCGTCTCCGGCCACGAGTCGCCCCCGAACTTCTCCATCACCGCCTTGGCCACCTCGAACGCCGCCACATTCTCGATCACCACGCTCGCGGCCGACACGGCGCAGATGTCCGAGCGCTCGTAGTCGCTGGTGTGGGC
>CAZNEU010000112.1:0-2085 GCA_964571915.1 uncultured Phycisphaeraceae bacterium | reverse complement strand
GAAGGTCTCGCCGTCGCTGCTGGTGCGCTCGTTGCACAGGCCCACCATGTGCCCGCGGAAGGCGTATTGCATGTTCCACTGCGGCGGGTTGGCCACGCGCCCCGTCCACGCGGCCCACTGCTTGCGCAGCAACTTGGAGAGCACCCATGAATCAATGTTCCCGCCGCGGTTGTGCCGAACGTCCAGAATGAGCCCCTCCCGGTTGAACACAGGATAAAACCCCTTCACAAAGTGGGCCCAGTCGCCCCCGCCCATCGCCCGCAGGTGCAAGTAGCCGATGCGCCCGCCCGAGAGTCTCTCCACCATCAACCGGCGCGAGTGCTCCCAATCCGTGTAGCGCAGGTCGCTCTCGGCCACGCCCGAGATCGGCACCACAATCGCATCGCGCCCCGCGTCAAACCCCGACCCATCCGCCTTCGCGGGCTTGATCCGCAGCAGCACCTGCCGCCCCGCCTTCGTCCGCAGCAACTGCTGGTAATCCGGCACGCTCAGCGTCGCTGCTCCGTCAATCGCCTCGATCACATCGCCAACTTTGCACGCCACCTCCGGCCGCGCAAGCGGGCTCACGCGCTGCGGGTCGTCCGCCTCGCACTGATAAATCCGCGTGATCCGCCATCCACCGTTCCCCTCATCACGCACCAGCACGCCGCCGAGGTTCCCGAAGAAAATCTCATCCCGACCCGTGCGCACATCGCCGCCTCGCACAAAGTGGTGCAGCGCCGACAGTTCCCCCACCATCTGCGCCAGAACATCCGACAGTTCAGCGCGGCTGGCCACCCGCTCCACCAGCGGCAGGTACTTGTCCAGCATCGCCCGCCAGTCCACCCCGTGCATCTCCTTGTCGTAGAAGTAGTCCCGCATCAACCGCCACGCCTCAATATACATCTGCTTCCACTGCTGCCGCGGCACCAGATTCAACGACCACCCCGCCAGGTTCAACGCCTTCTTCTCCAAGTCCGCCCCACTCGGCGCAGGCGCGGCTGCCGCGTCCACGATGTAGAACGTGTCCTTCTTGCGGATCAGCAGTTTCTTGGTGTCACCGGACATCTGGTAGTTGTTGATGTCCGCCATCACCGTCTTGAGTTCCGGCCCCTCGTTCTTGATCTCGTACACCACCAGATCCGTCTTTGCATCAAACCCGGACGGACGCGACGTGAGGAACAGCCCCTTGTCATTCACGCTCAGGTTGCCGTAGTTGCCCGCCTTCAGCGGCACCTCGTACAGCCGCTCCGCCAGCCCCTCCAGGTCAATCTCCACCTTCCTGGGCTTGGCGTCCTTCTTGTCGTCCTTCTTTGCATCCTTCGTGTCGTCCTTCGTGGTGTCGTCCTTGGCGTCGCCCTTGTCGTCCGGCTTCGCAGGCTCGTCCTTCCTTTCCTCGTTCTTCTCCCGGGCCTTCTCGCCCGCCTTGTCTCCCCCCGCCTCCGGCTCCTTGGGCTTGTCCTTCTCTTTCTCTTTCTCCGCCTTCTCCTTGGCGGCCTGCACCTCGTCCCTGGGCAGCCACGGCCAGCGCAGGCCCGGCTTCAGCGCAAGCCCGTACACCTTCGTGGTCTCATCCAGATACGGATCGGGCTGGCTGGGCCCCCACGGCCCGCCCACCACCGTGCGGAACGTCCGGTCCGACAGGAAGAACAGCCACTTCCCATCCGCGCTCCACGCCGGCGAGTACGACCAGTACCGGTCGCTCGACACCACCACGGGTGCCGCGCCAGCCGCGCCAGCCTCCGCGCCGGCGTGCCACACCTTCAACTGCGTGAACGCGTTCGCCGCCGGTGCCACATACGCCAGCCAGCCGCTATCCCCCGACCACGCAAGGTCGGAAAAATCGTCGATCAGGCTCGAATCGATCTTCGTGTCGCTCTTCGTCTCGGTGTTGTACACCCACAACTCATGGTCCTTGTTGTGGTGCGCGATCCACTTGCCGTCCGGCGAGGGGTACGCCCCCCACTTCAGCACCGTGCTTGCCTTGGTCAACTGCTCGCTCGCCCCCACGCCATTGGCGGGCATCTGCCACACCTCCACCTCGCCGCTCTTGTCCGAGAGCGTCACCAGCGAGTCCGAATCCTTGATGAAGCGCGCATCCCGATA
>CAZNEU010000111.1:0-1542 GCA_964571915.1 uncultured Phycisphaeraceae bacterium | reverse complement strand
ATGTTGCCCCAGAAGAGGTTCTTCACCGGTCCCATCTTCGCGGGCTCTGCACCGAGCCACTCCTCGGCCTGGGCGATGAGTTGGCGGTCGGCATCGGAGATGCCCTTCATGTTCTTGAGGTCGGCCATGGGGGAGTGTCCGGGAGGCTGGAGCGGTTGAGAAAGTGGGGCGGGACCGGCGTGTCATGCTATGGCGAAATGGTGCGGTGTTTCTCCCCTGCGGCCTGCCCGGCCCGACGTGGATGCAGCCGGTTTCACCCGGCTCGGCGAGCGCTCCACGCACCATGACTATTGGCCCAGCGTGCGTTCCGGATTGGCGTAGACGGTGGGCCTGCCCGCGCTGTTCTCGGCACGCACCTCGGCGGGCACGTTGCTGCCGCCCAGGGCCCGCGGAAACTCCTTGCCCGCAAGCGTGGCCACGTGCCCGTCAACGAACGCGGCGTTGGCGGCACCCCCTGCGCCCCCCTGCCTGCCGCCGTGCCGGTAGCCGATGCGGCTGTTGGTGATGCCGATCTGGTTGTCGCGCTGGCGGCCCGCGTAGACCCCATCGGCCACGGTGATGAGTTGCGTGGGGCGGAGAAACGCGGCCAGTTTGGTCGCCTGCATGATCGGCCCGGCGGGGGGGCCGTAGCCCACGCTGGACGTGTAGAACGTGTTGGGCACGAAGGCGACCGCCGCGCCGATGGGATTATCCGCGTTGATCCAGTACGATACGCGGATGATGCGGTCGAAGCCGCGACTCTCGATTGGTTGCGCAATGTTGCCCGTGCCGGTGCGGGCGAAGGGCCAGTCGAGCCACCCCTTGGGGTTGTTGGGGTCGGTGCCGGTCTGCCCGCTGGCCACGCCCGCCACGTCGAGCGTTTCGGTGCAGTAGAACGGGTTGCTGAACTTGGACTGTGTGCCCGACATGTAGCCGTCGCGGTCGAGGATGGGCGCCCACCCGTCGAGGGGCACATCGGCCCCGCCGGCGGTACCGGTCATGTTGTAACTGGGGATTACGGCCTCGCGATGGTCGCCGCTGTAGAGGGTGAAGCCTTGGCCGATGCCGCGCAGGTTGGCCTGGCAGGCGACGGCCTTGGAGGAGCGGCGGGCGCTGCCCAGGGCCGGGAGCAGCACGCCCACGAGCAGCGCGATGATGGCGATGACCACGAGCAACTCGATGAGCGAGAAGGCTTTGCGCATCGGGCGATGGTAACGGCAAAAATCCAGAGGACCAAGCCCTCGGGTGAGGCGTTGGTCCTCTGGATTTTCAGCCCTTCGCAGGGGTCCGGGTGGTCCGGCGGTCTTCGCCGGTGCTGCCCCCCGCCTCACCGCTTCGCGCTCTTCTCAAAGAACGCCGCGATGGCCGCGGCGCCCTCGGGCGTGTGCCGCAGGCGGTTGAGTTCCCGCCGCTCCACCGCCAGCGCGCCACCCTCGCCTCCCCAGCCGTGTTCCAGGCCCGCGTGCACGGCCGCGAGCACCGCGGCTGCCGCCTGCGTGGGAGGCCGGTCCTCGTTCACATCGAGGTACGCGGCCATGACCGCGCTCTTGCACGCCATGCGCC
>CAZNEU010000110.1:0-3210 GCA_964571915.1 uncultured Phycisphaeraceae bacterium | reverse complement strand
GACTTCGATGCCGCAACGCGCCTTGCCCTCGACCTCTACGGCCTCAACGCCGGACCCAACTTCCAGGACCCGCATCACCCCACCGAGCCCGCCCGCAACGTGCCGCACCTTGGCGAGCGCCCGCAAGCCACCGCGGCGCGTCTGGGCCTCTCAGAAGTGGCCTTCAACACCCGGGTCGATTCCCTCAACTCCACCCTGCTCAGCGCCCGCCACACACGCAAGCAGCCGCGCCTCGATGACAAAGTGCTCACCAGTTGGAACGGCCTGATGATCGCGGCCCTCGCCGATGCCGGTCGTTTGCTCAGCAAGCCCGCATGGATCGACGCGGCCGATCGGGCCGCCACCGCGGTGCTGGAGCACGCGCTGCTTCCGGATGGAACCCTCCTGCGCACACGCCGCGCCGATGGGCCCGCGGCGATCAACGGCGTGCTCGACGACTACGCCATGCTCGTTTCCGGCCTGCTCGCGCTCGCCCGCGCAGGCCGCGAGGGTCGGCTCGAGCTTGCGGAACGCCTGGTGGCACACGCGGAAGCCACGTTCGCCGACGGGCGCGCCGGGTACTTCGACACCCGCGCCGACCAGGCGGACCTCTTCGTGCGGGCACGCTCCACCTACGACGGGGCGATGCCCAGCGCCGTCTCGGTCATGATCGCCAACCTCGTCGCCCTTGCGGAACTCACCGGCCACACCGCGCACGCGCGCCGGGCCGGCGCGGCCCTCGCATCCATCTCCGCTGCCATCGCCGAATCGCCCATCGCTGCGGCCAACTCCACCCGCGCCCTCCTCCGCCTGCTCGATCTGGACGAGCCCGCGCTGGTGGCCGCCCTGCGTGCTGCCGGTGCGCCAGACATCGCCACGGGCGCGGCCATCATGGGCGGCCGTGCCAACCCCCCCGGTGCCGGCGAATCCGCAGCGAGCGACCTCGTCTCCATCATGGCCTCTGCCGAGGAGATCGACCTCGCCCCCGGCGAGCCCGTCGAGTTCACGCTCCGCTGCGTGATCGCCGCAGGCTTTCACCTCGTCGCCGCCGACCCCGGTGAGGAAGGCCTCAAGATCGGCCTGCTCCCGTTCCGCGTGGGTATCGACGGCGGCGCCGGCGTGGCCGCGTTTGCCGACTATCCACCCGGCGAGCCGCTCAACCGCGCCACCGGCACCGGCCCGCTCGTTTACCGGGGCAGCATCGACCTCACCATCGTGCTCGAGCGTGAAGCGGGCGTGGAGTGGACCGGCGAGCCGCGCGTCGTTCTCTCGTTCCAGGCCTGCAACGACACCGAATGCCACGCCCCCGAGCGCCTGCGCCTGGGCATCACCCTGCGATGCGTGGATTGACGCGCTCAGCCTTTCGTCGCGGCGGGCGCGGCTGGCGCGACCGGCGCGGCCTGGGCAGGCCCCGCCACCTGGCCGGGCATGGGCACCTTGATGTTCGTGGCGCAGTTGCGGCACCGTACCGTCTTGCCGCGTGCGGACTGCGGCACCGCCAGCACGCGCCGGCAGTTCAGGTTCGGGCACATCATGCGGACGGTCTGTTCGGTGGTCACGGCGGCTCCAGTTGCTCATCTCCTCATCGGCCCACGCAGTGGTGCCGGTGAACCCCACGCGCATTGGCCGCACGCTTCCTTCCGCGATTGCAGGCCGGCCCCTCGACACGCGGCTTCGAGGGTCCGATACTTGTGCCGCCTCTGCCGCCCTGTCCCGTCCGCCCCCGCCCGCGGGAGTTTGCATGACCCTCGTCGCACCAGCCCGTGAAGAGTCGGCCCTCGCCCTGGCCGGCGGCACGGCCGTGGTGGGCCTGCAATGGGGCGATGAGGGCAAGGGCAAGATCGTCCACATGCTCGCCGAGCGGCACGATGCGGTCGCCCGCTTCAACGGCGGCGCCAACGCCGGCCACTCCGTCGTCGTCGGCGGCGAGCGCTTCGCCCTGCACCTGATTCCCTCCGGCATCCTCCACCCCGGCAAGCCCGCCATCATCGGCAACGGCGTGGTTGTTGACCCCGAGCAGGTTCTCAAGGAGATCGCCGCGCTCTCCGCACGCGGCATCGACTGCTCCGGCCTGGTCATCTCCGACCGTGCCCACGTGGTGATGCCCTGGCACAAGGCCGAGGACGAGGCACGGGAAAAGTGGCTCACGCAGACCGGCTCCCCCGGCACCGGCACCGGCGGCCTCCGCCCCATCGGCACCACCAAGCGCGGCATCGGCCCCTGCTACGCCGACAAGGTGCAGCGGGCCACGGCCATTCGCATGGGCGACCTGCTGCGCCCGGAGGCCCTGCTGCCACGGCTTGAGGCCATCTGCCCCATGAAGGCCGCGCTGCTGGGCGCCCTGGGCGGCCCCGGCTACACGCCCGAGGCCCTGGACGCGGTGGCCGTCGCCGCGCTCTGCGCGCGCTGGGCCGCGGGCCTGCGCGAGCACATCCGCGACACCTCCGCCCTCCTGCTCGACATGATCGACTCGGGCAAGCGTGTGCTGTTCGAGGGTGCCAACGCCACGCTGCTTGATGTTGACCACGGGACCTATCCCTTCGTTACTTCCTCAGCCTGCGCGGCCTCGGGCATCCCCGGCGGTGCGGGCGTGCCCATGTCTGCCATCGGGCGTGTGCTGGGCGTCTGCAAGGCTTATTCGTCGCGCGTCGGCGGCGGGCCGATGCCGACAGAACTGTTCGGTGAACTGGCGGAGCGCATCCGCACGCGCGGGCGCGAGTTCGGCACCACCACCGGCCGCCCACGGCGCGTCGGCTGGCTTGATCTGGTCGCCACGCGCTACGCGGCGCGCCTGAACGGGGCCACCGGCCTGTGCGTGATGCTGCTGGATGTGCTGGCGGGCATGGATGAACTCAGGGTGTGTGTGGCGTACGACGGCCCCGGCGGGCGCACCGAGCAGTTCATTCCTGATGGCCACCTTCTGGATCAGGTCCGTCCGGTCTATCAGACCCTGCGAGGTTTTTCGGGCGAGCAGGGCTCCGCGCGCAGATTGGGCGAACTCCCACCGGGTGCCCGTGCGTACCTGGAACTGATCGAGCGCTTCGTGGGCGTGCCCATCCGCTATGTGAGCGTGGGGCCGGATCGGGCTCAGACCATCGAGATCGAGTGACGCCTCCATCATCAACACCACCAACGCTCGAAGGGCGCGTGCCCGAAGTGGCCGCGCCGCTCCCCGCGTGCGAACTGACGGATGCCGACCACGCCGCGCTCGCCGCCATCGCGGCACGCAAC
>CAZNEU010000109.1:0-6583 GCA_964571915.1 uncultured Phycisphaeraceae bacterium | reverse complement strand
AGGCGGATCACCTCCAGCACGTCGGTCCATGCCGGGAAGGTGCAGGCGTTGGCCTGCTTGAACGCGTCGATCGCTTTCACGAAGAGAAACTGTTCGCGGGTGAGGCTGCCGTCTTCCGCGGCACGCAGGGAATCGCTCAGCCGCCGGCCCGCACCGCGCCGGCGCTCAAGGCCGCTGGCGGGCGCGGGTGCAACCTCGCCCGGGGCGCCACCGTGGACCGAAGCCTTGGCGGCCGCGGCCAGAAACTCTTCAACCAACCGTCGATCAAGGCCGGAACGGCGGTCAATCACACCGGCGTGCCCGGCGGGGGGACCACCGGGGGTCAGGGCCAGGGGCTGGAGGGCGTGCGGAGATTCGGATGAGGGCATGGGCGACTCCCCGGAAAACCGAGGAGCCGCAGGGGTGCGGGGCCCGTGCGAGACTACAACTCCTCGTCCTCTTCATCATCGTCGAAAGTCTCGGCCAGGTCGTCGTCTTCGTCGTCGTCGTCGAGGAACTCGTCGTCCTCGTCGTCAAGGTCGTCATCACCGTCATCAACGGCCTCGTCGTCAGCGTCGGCATCGTCTTCCTCAAACTCATCGCCGTCGAGGTCGTCGGGCTCTTCGGCGGGCGTGCCGGTGCCCCCGCCCCCCCCATCCGTGCCTTTGGCCGCGAGCAGGCACGCGGCCCGGGTTGAGAGGAGCGTGAGGAGATCGGGTGTGTCGGTGCGTGTCGGTGTGCGTGTGGCCATGGTGCGTCTCGCGTCGGTCGGTGGGGGACAAAACTAGGCCGGTCGAATCATCGGGGCCACGGGTTGAGCGCCGGTCGCGTGCGGGCGGGTGCAACCCGATAAACGCCCCCCACATGCGCGTACACTACCCGGCAGTTGGCCGGTGTCAACCGGCGCCGGTCGCGGGCCCTTGGCGCGGACGCGAGCGACCATTGTCGGCGGTTTGTGCGGAAGGCTTCACGCGATGTCTGAACCCCCAGCCGACCCGTCGCCGCCGGACCGCTTCCAGCCCGTGGCCGCGCTCCTGTCGCTGGTGTTTCCGGGGGCGGGCCACCTGTACCTGGGCTTCACGCAGCGGGCCCTGCTGATCGCTGGCGGCGTGCTGGGGCTGTTCTTCGGCGGGGTGCTGGTGGGCGGGATCGACTCGATCGACGCCAACGAAGACCGCATCTGGTTCATCGGGCAGGCCCTGGTGGGCCCCACCGCCTTCGGCGTGAACCACATCAACCAGACGTTCTTCAAGGGCTGGGTTCTGGACCCGCGCACCAACCGGAGCCTGCTGCGTGCCCCCCGCCCCGGCGAGGGGATCGCCACGGAAGAGTTCGGCCCGGGGCGCACCCGCCGGGTTCTCACCGCCGGCGGCACGCCACCCATCACCAAGAGCCTGGGGCGGGCGAGCGAACTGGGCACGCTGATGGCCGCGTTGGCGGGGATGATGAACCTTCTGGTCATGATTGACGCGGCGTATTCGTGCCGCCGCCGGGAACTGGCATCGGACCGCGCGGCCGGAGCGCCGGCATGAACGGATCGCTCCCGCCCTGGAGGCCGTTGGTCGATCCGCTGCCCCTGAGCGCCTTCACGCACTGGTACGTCTTCCTGCTGCCCATCGCGCTGCTGATCGCGATCGTCTACAAGGCCGTGCGGCAGCGCGACCTGCGGGGCTACTGGCCCAACGTGGCCGCGCTGACCGTGCAGATTATCGGCGGCATGATCGCGCTCGCCGTGGCGAGTTACGCCCTGGTCGAGGTGTATCTGAAGTGGTGGATGAGCCGCGGGTGACGGGGCCGGGGCGGGTCCGCACCCTACGATTGCTCATGCCGCTGCGTACACGGGGAACCGGGCGATTTGTGGTGGGCGTGTCGGGCGCTTCGGGCGCCGTGTACGCGACCAGACTGCTCGAACAACTCCTTTCGCGTCGCCACGAGGTTCACCTCGTGGTAACCGAGTTCGGACGGCGGCTGCTGGCCGAAGAACTGGCGATCAAGGACCTTTCCCTGGATTCGCTGGTTCCGTCGCTGGCACGGGCGGCGGGCGCGGCGGCGGCCCGCAAACGCCTCATCATCCACCCGCACAAGGACGTGGGCGCGGTGATCGCCTCCGGCTCGTTCCTGCACGACGGGATGGTGGTGGTGCCGTGCTCATCCACCGCGCTGGGCTACATCGCGTCGGGGTCGGGCTCGAACCTGCTGGGCCGCGCGGCGATGGTGGCGCTCAAGGAGCGCCGCCCGCTGATTCTGGTTCACCGCGAATCGCCGCTGTCGCTGATCGACATCCGCAACATGGAAACCGCGACGCTGGCAGGCGCGATCATTGCGCCGGCCAACCCCGGGTTCTATCTGCACCCCAGGCGCGTGGAAGACCTGGTGGACTTCACGGTGGGCAGGGTGCTGGACCTGTTGGGCGTGGAGCACGACCTGAAGACGCGCTGGAAGCCGGCGTAGGTTGCCGGGGCCGTCCGGTGGGTCAGGCAAGCACATCGACCGGGCCGCCCTGAGCGGGTGCCGCGGCGGTGGCGGCCACCTGGGCCGCGGCCCGGATCAGCGCGACGGCGGCGTGGCCCTGCCGACGGTCTTGCCGGCGCTGGATGAGAAGGGCCGCGAGGGCGGCCTCGGCGGCGACACGGGCAGAAGCATCGGTGATCGCGTCGAGGGAGGCCATGCCCGTTCTATCGGCCGCCGGCGTGGGCTGGCCCGGTGCGGAGAGCGGTGCCATGGGCTGTTTCAGGCCGAGCGCAGGCCCGGATTGCCCGGGGCCGGCTTATCGGTCGCTTTTCGCACGGGCGCGTGTATATTGGTGTGCGGGTGCGCGCCGCTCTGGCGGCAGCCCGCTTGCCCACGCCCCAAGCGAGACCAACGCCATGCCGCTCTCTCCGCCACGCCTCCTCCCCGCCGCCGCGCTTGTGTTGACGGTGCTGGCGGCCGTGCCTGTCGCGCCGGCGCAGCCGCCGGCGCTGCCGGTGATTGATGTTCGCGCGTGCCCGAGCGGGGACGCACCCTTTGACACGATCGACGCTCCGCCGCCCGCGATGCTCTTGAAGGACATCAACACCGGGCCGGGCGTGCCCCTGGGGGGCGACCCCGCCTCGTTCTGCCGCCTGAACGCGCAGGTGTTCTTCTCCGCGCTCAACCCGCACACGGGGCGCGAACTGTGGGCGACCGACGGCACCGCCGCGGGCACGCGCCTGGTGAAGGACATCCGGGTGGGCAACATCTGCTCCATCCCGGAGTTTCTGGTGGCCTTCAACGGCAAGGTGTATTTCACGGCGGATGACGGGTTCAGCGGGATCGAACTCTGGGCCAGCGACGGGACCAACGCGGGCACCTCGCTCATCAAGGACATCAACCCCGGCGCGGCATCGTCCACGCCGCTCTCGCTGGTGGTGGCCAACGGCAAACTGCTCTTCTCGGCCATCACCGCCGCGCACGGGCGAGAACTGTGGGTGAGCGACGGCACCGGGGCCGGCACCACGCTGCTCAAGGATGTTCGGGCGGGTGCCGCGTCGGGCACGGCGGGCCGCTTCTGCGTGGTGGGCGGCACGCTCTTTTTCGCGGCCGACTCCGGCACGACGGGGGCGGAACTGTGGAAGAGCGACGGGAGCGCGGCGGGCACCGTGCTGGTGAAGGACATTCACCCTGCGGTTGGCGTGGGGGGCATGAACACGGCGGTCAGCGACGCGCAGGCGGCGGTGAACGGCGTGCTGGTGTTCAACGCCGATGACGGCGTGAACGGCGAAGAACTCTGGGTGAGCAATGGAACCACGGCCGGGACGACCCTCCTCAAGAACATCGGGATCGGGGCCGGGAACCCCTCATTCCCCAACTCGTTCAAGGTGGTGGGGGGCCTGCTCTACTTTGCCGCGGCGGACACGAACAACAACTACGAACTGTGGCGGACCGACGGCACCACGCCCAACACGTTCATCACCAAAGAGGTCGGCCCCGCCACCACGGCCTCCAACCCTTTGCCCATTGATGCGGTGGGGAGCACGCTCTATTTCTGCGCCACGGATGACGGCGCGAACAACTACGAGTTGTACGCCACGCAGGGCACGGGCGTAACGACCGTCCTGGTGAAAGACATCGTGGCCGGCAGCGGCGGCTCGGCCCCGTTCCCGGGGATCGCGCTGGGCGGGAACCTGCTGTTCTGCGCACGCGACGCGACGGCCGGGAACTTTGAACTCAACATCTCCGGCGGCACGGGGCCGACCACCAGCGTGCTCAAAGACATCAACCCGGGCGCGCCGGGCTCGTTCCCGCGGAGCTACATCGCGCTGGGATCGAAGGCGCTGTTCATCGCCAACGACGGCGTACACGGCACCGAACTGTGGACAAGCGACGGCACGGCGGGCGGGACCACGCTCCTGGGCAACACCGCCTCCGATTCGTCGGCCTCGAACCCCGCCGCCTTTGCCGCGCTGGGCGACGGGCGGGCCTTGTTCGCGGCCGACAACGGCGCGAGCGGCGAGGAACTGTGGAAGACCGACGGCACGACGGCCGGCACCGTGCTGGTGGCCGATATCGCGTCGGGCAGCCCCGCATCCACGCCCGTGGCGATCACGCCGATCGCGCCGGGCAGCCCCGTTTCGGCGCTCTTTGCGAAAGTGGGGGGCGTGCAGACGCTGGTGAGCACGGACGCGACGGGGCCGGGCACGTTCTCGATCGCCACCACGGGCACGATTCCGGCCCTGCCCAGTGCCGCGGCCGTGAACGGGCGGGTGTATTTCCACACGTCCAACGGCTTGTGGTTTACCAACGGCACGGCCGGGGGCACGGCCCGCGTGGCCAACGCGCCCACGGGTCCGGCGCTGACCGGCGCACAGTCGGTTACGGCCTTTGGCGACAAGGTGCTCTTTTTCGGCACCAACGCCGATGTGGGGCTTGAGCCGTTTGTGGTGAGCGCGGCCGCGCCGCCCGCACTGCCCGGCCCGCCCACGCTGTTGAAAAACATCGCGGGTGGGCCGCTCGCGTCGACCTCTGCGGGCGTGAACCAGCCCATCGTGCGGCACGACAACGGGCTGGCATACTTCCTGGCGATCGACGGCCTGTTCACAAAGATCTGGCGGACCGACGGCACGCCCGCCAACACCGTGGCCGTGCAGACGGTGCCGGCCGATTTCCCCGCCACCACGCCGCTGGTCTCGACGGGCTCGCGCCTGTTCTTTGTGGCGGGCAACGCGGCCACGCCGTCGGGGTCGGAACTGTGGACCAGCAACGGCTCGGTCGGTTCGGGCAACCTGGTGGCCGACCTCACGCCCGGCACGGGCGGCTCGGCGATCGCCAACCTGACGGCCTGCGACGGCAGCGCGTACTTCACGGCCACCACGCCCGGCACGAGCCGCACGGACCTCTACGTGTGCAGCGACGGCAGCACGCTGGTGAACCTGACGGCGGGGCTCAACGGCGGGCTGCCCGCCGGGGCCACGGCGGGGAGCGTGCGGTGCGCCAGCCGGATTGTGTTTTTCTCGCTCAACGACGGGACCAACGGTGCGGAACTGTGGCGCACCAACGGCACGACCGACGGCACGTTCATGGTGGGCGATGTGGAGCCGGGCCCGCCGGGCACGCGGCCCATGCTGACCACGGCCCTGTCGTCATCGCGCGTGGTGTTCAGCGCCGAGACGGAAGCCGCCGGACGCGAGTTGTTTGTGGTGGGCCTGTGCGGCACGGACTACAACCGCGACGGCAACAAGAACCCCGACGACCTGGGCGATTACATCACCGCCTACTTCACCGACCCGCCCGACCCGCGCACAGAGTGGAACGGCGACGGGGCGACGAACCCGGATGACCTGGGCGACTACATCACCGAGTACTACGGGGATTGTGTGTGAGGGGGGAAATCTCAAAGCAGCAAGGCTCACAGCAGCACATGGATGCACACGCGCATCGACGCGATGCCTTGATTTGAGATTTGAGGCTTGTTGCTTTGAGCTTTGCCCTTACCATCCCGGCGTGCCCGCATCGCTCTCGGTGGCCATCGTGTGCAAGGACAACGCCGCGACGATCGGGCGCACGCTCGCATCGGTGCGGGGGTGGGCGGGCGAGATCGTGGCGGTGGATTCGGGCTCGACCGACGGCACGCTGAACATGCTGGAGGCCGCGGGGGTCCGTGTCATCCGCGCGGCGTGGCTGGGCTTCGGGCCGACGAAACAACTGGCGATGGACGCGTGTACGTCGGACTGGGTGCTCGTGCTGGACAGCGACGAATCGGTGCTGCCCGATCTGCGGGCGGCGATCGAGGTCGTGCTGGCCGCCTCGCCGACGCCAGCGGTTGCCGGGTTTCGCGTGAACCGCATGGTGTGGTACGCGGGCCGGCCGCTGCGGCACGTGTGGCACCCGGATCGTGTGCTGCGGCTGGCGCGCCGGGGCGCGTGCCGGTTCTCGGCCGATCCGGTGCATGAGCGCCTGGAACCGCTCGACCCGGGCGCGCGGGTGGATGACCTGGCAGGCATTCTCCGCCACGACACGCTGCGCAGCGTGGGCGAGCACCTGGTGAAGCAGATCGGCTATGCGCGGCTGGCGGAGCAGCAGCGTGTGGCTGCGGGTTATAGCGGCAGCGTGTGTCGGATGATCGCCTCGCCGCGGGCGTCGATTT
>CAZNEU010000108.1:0-2824 GCA_964571915.1 uncultured Phycisphaeraceae bacterium | reverse complement strand
TGGGGTCGGGTGTTTGCGTCTCGGCGGGTGTGAGTTTGTCCTTGCCCTTGTCCGAGAGCGCCTTCATGTAGGCCACGACACTCAGCATGGCCCGCTCGGAGAGTTGGCCCTTGAAACTGGGCATGTTGCCGCCCTTGAAGCCGACGTGAATCTTGGCGGCGGGGTACTCGATGGATTCGCGGATGTAGGTGCTCCAGCCGTCGTCGGTGGCCAGGTCGATCTTGGCCCCGCTCACGTTGCCCTCGAACTGCACGGCGTGTCCGTAGGCGTTCTTCCAGGTGGGTCCGGTGTTCTTCCCGCCGTCAACGGAGTGGCACTGGGCGCAGTTCTTGGTGTAGATGAGCGTGCCCAGAGACACGAGCGAAACCCTCTCCTCGATGTTGCCCCAATCAGCGACGATGCGGGTGTAATCCGCCGGGTCCACCACGCGCAGGATGGCGGCCATCTCGGAGTGGTTCTGGCCGCAGTACTCGGCGCAGTAGATGTAGTGGTCGCGGGCGCCCTTGCCGCCCCTGGGCTTGCCCGAAGCGTCGAGGTTGTGCTTCACGGCGTAGGAGATGCCCTTGTCGCGGTCTTCAACGTTGCGCACGCCGTCGGGGCCTGTGGCATCGAGCGGGGTGAACGTGAAACTGGTGTAGCGGTTGGGGAAGACATCGATCTTCACGCGCATGTCGGGGATGAAGAAAGAGTGGATCACGTCGGTGCTGGTGAGCTTGAACTTGACGGGCTTGCCCGCGGGCACGACGATGATGGGGAAAGCGAGGTTGCCGCGGGTGGTTTTCTCGTCGGTGGCAATGTGGTCGAAGTAGACCGTCTCGGCGGGCTCGGCCCCGTTGGGGTAGGTGGCCCGCCACCCCCACTTGAAGCCCTGCACGTTGATCTCCTCAGCGCCGGCCCGGGCCACCTGGGCGTTCACAAACCCCTGGAAGCCCCAGAAGAACATGAGCGTGACGACGATGAGCGGGACCACGATCCACGTGACTTCGAGGGCGGTGTTGTGGTTGGGGGTGCGCTGCGCGGGGATGCCCGCGCGGCGGCGGTATTGCACGGCCCAGAGGCACATGGGCCCCATGAGCATGATGAAGGAGATGATGCAGACCCACAGGATGAACATGAACATCCAGTCGACGCCGGCGAAGACCATGTTCCCTGTCTGCGGGTCGATCGCCAGATCGGAGTTGCCCGGCTTGAACCACACCGAGTGGAGCCAGTCGTTGATGGAGTTGGCGAGCACGTGCATGTGGTCCTTTCCGTCTCGAACCCGCGCTGGCGGCGCCGTGGGCGCGGCCTCAACCGTTCACCGTCCCAAACCCGCCGCGGCACGCGCGAGCGGCCCGACACCGACGGGCACGCCTGCGGCACCCCGTTTGCGCCGCCGCTCGATCCCCCACATGGCCGCGAAGAACAGCGACAAGGCCGCCACGGTGGCCGCCGCGGCAACCTGCATGACCCGGAAGGCCTGCACAACATACTGGTTGGCGTGCGGATCAAACCGGAAGCAGAAGTGCAGGATGCGCCCGACCGTGCCGCCGATCTTGCCCTCGGTTGCCTCCAGCAACGCAAAGCGGAGACGCTCCGCGGGATAGTCTATCCCATAGAGGTAGCGCGACACCTTGCCGTCCGGTGTGAGCACAAACTCTACTGCCGGATGAGAATACTCGCCGCTTTCAGGCAGGAATCTGTACGGGAAGCCGACGGCATCGGCGATGGCGCGGGCCGACTTGGGGGAGGCGGTGAGGAAGGCCCACGAATGCTCCTGCCCTTCGGGCAGGCCGCGGACATAACCGGCTTCGGCGAGCAGGCGGGCCCTGGCGGCGACTTCGGGGAGTTCGGTGGGATCGAAACTGGCGACGACAACGTTGAACTTATCGCCCACGGACCAATCGAGGGCGTTGAGGCGGCTGCTCAGTTTCTGGAGGATGGTGGAGCACTGCATGGGACAGCGGTAATAGACCAGCACCAGCAGCACGGGCCTGGTGCCGTCGAAGAAGCGGCTCAGGGCCACCTCGCCGCCGTCGGAGTTGATGAACTTCAGATCGAGCGGCACCTTGTGGCCGAGTTTCTCGATCACGTCCATGTTCTTGATGGCGTCGGGCTTCTCGACATCGGGCGGGTGCGGATCGTTGGTGCGGAGGAGTTCGTCGATGGCGACTGCCGCGGGCTCGGGCGACAACGGCGCGGGGACTGCCTGGGGTGCCTGCCCGAAAACCGGAGCGCGGCAGGCGAGCAGGGCCAGCGTGCAGCACGCCGCGGCGCGAAGGCGGCGCGGGCCATGGGAGGGGCGAGGTCGGTCTGGCGTGGTCGTGTTCATGCGCGGCAGGGGCACCGATGCTGGAACGGCCCGGGGAGGATCATTTGGCGCGGCGGGCGTACTGGTCTACGACTTTTTTCACGGCCACATCGAGGGGGATGCGGACGACGTTCTTCTCGCCGTCGATCCAGCCGGCCTGCTTGAAGTCGACCTCCTCAACGCCCTTGCGGTGGTTGAGGTACTCGGCCTGGAGCACGCTGCTGGCGGTGGGGCCGCTGTCGACCTGCTCTTCGCGGGCGATCTTGGTCTTGGTGACGTACCAGTTGAAGTAGACGATGGTGATGAGGACCACGAAGGTGATGGCCGCGAAGCAGGCCGTGCCGTAGGCGACGACCATGGGGACGTTGACGCGTTCGGAGTGCGCCGCTTGCGGGAGGGCCTCGTCGGTGGTGTGCGTGTGCCACGGGTCGGCGTGGTCGGCGTACTCGGGCGTGTGCTGGTGCTTGTCGTGAGACATGGTCTTTGGTCCTGAGTCCTGAGTCCTGAGTCCTGAGTCCGGGCTTGGTGGGGCGG
>CAZNEU010000107.1:0-2246 GCA_964571915.1 uncultured Phycisphaeraceae bacterium | reverse complement strand
GAGGCGGACGCGGAGTGCCGCGGCGGAATGGAGGGCCGAGAGTTGCTCGGCGATGTCGGGGCGGGCGAGGAGGAGGGTGAGTTCGGTGAGTGAGAGGTTGTGAGATTCGGCGATGGCGGTGAGGGAGAGGGAGGGGTTGAGGAGGGCGGGGATGCACATGGCCAAATCGCACATTTCCAATTGGCCAAATCGGAGATCCGCCTTGGCGGATGAAGGCGAGGCGCTGTCGCGTGCGGTGGGGGCACCAACACGCGGCGCGTTCAACGGCACCGAGGTGGCACGGGAGGCGGCGGACGGGACGTCCGCCCCACCAAATGCAGCGTCGGGTTCGGGCAGGGGATGCGCCACGCGGCGATGATGCACGAGGACTTGCGCGCCGGCAAGGGGAAGCGGAGCGATGACCACGAAATGGCGCGCAAACGCGGTCGCGGGGTGACAAGACGGTGTCAGTAGGACGCCGGAGGAACAACGGCATGAAGAGGAAAGGCAGCATCGAAGTCGGAGGACCGACTTCGATGGCACGGAGCGACTTCGATGGCACGGGGCTCTATCCCCGCCTCATCGCCCCACACCCTCAGCCCGCCCGCCACAAACCGCTCCAGGTGCTCGCGCACCGCGGCAATCGTCCGGGCCTCGCGCACCGCCTCCTTCAGCGGCTTGCAATGTCCGCCGTTGAGGTGCTTGCCGAACCACGAGATCCGCCGCTGCACCTGGTAGAGCGCGTAGCGCTCGCTCTGGTGCAGCACCATCAGGTCGATGTAGCGCTGGATCGTCGCCACCTTCGCGTCATCGCTCGGTTCGGGCAGGTCCTCGCCGCGAGACATGAGCCACCACGCACGCGGAAACAGCCACGGCGCGGCCAGCGCGCCCCGCCCGATCATCACGCCGTCGCAACCCGTCCGGCGGATCATCTCAACCGCGTCCTGCGGCGTGCGGATGTCGCCGTTGCCGATCACCGGCACGCGCTGCCCCGGTGCGCGGCACAGGGCGCCCACGGCCTCGACCACGCGCGCGATGCCGTCGTGATTCACCACCCCGGAGAACTTCTGTTGTGTGGTGCGCCCATGCACCGTGATGCCCGCCACGCCCGCGTCAATGAAGCGCGGCGCGAGCGTCTGCGCCACGTGGGCATCGTCAAACCACCCGAGACGCATCTTGCACGTGAGCGGAATGCCCAGGGGTTCGAGCACGCGCACGCAGGCCCGCACGATGTCCGCCGCGGTGTCGGGGATGCAGAGGAGGCGAGAGCCGCCGTCGGTCTTGGTCACCTTGTCGACCGGGCAGCCCATGTTGATGTCCACCACGGTGGCCCCGTGCTGCGCCGCCCACAGCGCACCCTCGGCCATGATGGCGGGGTCGGCCCCGTACAACTGCATGCAGATGGGCTGGTCTTCGGCGTTGGTTTTGGCCAGGTCCAAACTCGTGGCGCTGCCGCGCAGCAAGCCCTGCGGGCTGAGCAGGTCGGTACAGGCCAGGCCCAGGCCGCGCCCGTCCGGGGCAACCTGGGCGCGGCAGATGAGTCGGAACGCCAGGTCGCAGTAGCCGGCGATGGGGGCGAGCAGCAGGTTGGTCTTCAGGGTTACGGGGCCGAATCTCAGCACGGGGGAAGGGTAGATGGGGGTTGCCGCGGGCACGGCCCGGGGGCGGAGGGAGGTGCGGGCTGTTATCGGAGCCTGTGGGTGACACGGTGGGTGTTGCCCACTAGGGAACCCGCACCAATCGGGGTCGATGGTGAGAGAAGGCACGCGTGCCTGCCACAGATCTGTGCCGCGTGGTCCGATGCAGGTGGTGCCAACCACTCGCCACCCGACCGGTTTGTCGCTTTCGTGCGGCAGGCCGGTTTTTTCTTTGGTTGGGGCGGCGGTGCATCTTCAGCCCGGCACACCGGCAAGGCCGGGGCCGGGGCGAGTGAGGATGAGCTTTGTGTACGCGAGTTGGAAGCCCATGCGGATGGCGTTGCGTTCGGTGGCGGCGCCCGGGCGCGAGCCGATGGTGGCGACTCGCACGCCGCGCTCGGCCGCGGCGTTGAGGCGCGCGGCCATCAGCGCCTGCTGGATGCCGTGGTTGCGGAAGGCGGGCAGCACGCTGAGGCCCATGAGGCTGGCGCAGCCGCCCAGCGCAGTGAAGGGTTCGCCGTCGGCGGGAGTGGTGAGCAGGAGCGCGCCCGCGCCGACGAGTTGCTCACGCGTGCCGTCGGGCATGTAGGCGCCCATCGCGAGCGTGCGCGGGCCGCGGATGACGCGTGC
>CAZNEU010000106.1:0-5808 GCA_964571915.1 uncultured Phycisphaeraceae bacterium | reverse complement strand
GGCGGGCCGCTCTGCGCGGCGGGCAAGGAAGGTGCGGACGGGCTTTCGTGTTCCGTGCTCATGCCGGGCATCTGCCAGATCGACAGGCTGCCACGCCGGAGTAACCACGCCGCGCACGTGCGGCCCAGTTGTCACCCCGTGCCGTCATGCCGTGTCGGCCCTGCTGCTGGCATACGGGTTGCCCCAACCTTTGCACGCGGCAACCGTTGGACGGTTCGGAATACGATCGGGCTGCCGCGTCGGTGTTCGTGGCCTCACGTCTGTCGCCTCGCGTCTCGCGTTTGTCCTGAAAGGCATCAACCATGTCCAAGATCATCGGCATCGACCTCGGCACGACCAACTCCTGCGTGGCCATCATGGAGGGCGGGCAGCCCAAGGTGCTCATCAACTCCTCCGGCGCGCGCACCACGTCGTCGGTGGTCGGTTTTACCGACAAGGGTGAGCGCCTGGTGGGCCAGCCCGCCAAGCACCAGCAGGTGACCAACCCCAAGAACACGGTCTACTCCGTCAAGCGCTTCATGGGCCGCAGGCGCGTGGAGGTCTCTTCATCCGGTGAAGGCGGTTATGGCAAGGCCGGCAATGAAGAGAGCAAGGTGCCCTACGGAATCACCGGCGCGGCGGACGACTTCGTCAAGGTGCGCGTGAACCAGGGTGAGTTCACGCCCCAGCAGGTCAGCGCGTTCATCCTGCAAGACCTCAAGAAGACCGCCGAAGACTACCTGGGCGAGAAGGTGGACCGTGCCGTCATCACCGTGCCGGCGTATTTCAACGACGCGCAGCGGCAGGCCACCAAAGACGCGGGAGAGATCGCCGGCCTGAAGGTGGAGCGGATCATCAACGAGCCGACCGCCGCGGCCCTGGCGTACGGCCTGGACAAGAAGACCAACCAGAAGATCGCGGTCTTTGACCTGGGCGGCGGCACATTCGACGTGTCGATCCTCGACATCGGCGACGGCGTGTTCGAGGTGCTCAGCACCAACGGCGACACGCACCTGGGCGGCGACGACTGGGACCAGCGCGTGATGGATTTCCTCGCCGAGGAGTTCCGCAAGAAGGAAGGCATCGACATCCGCAAGGATGCGATGGCGCTCCAGCGCCTCAAGGAGGCCGCCGAGAAGGCCAAGGTCGAACTCTCCACGATGAACGAGACCACGGTGAACCTGCCCTTCATCACCGCCGATGCGAACGGCCCCAAGCACCTGCAGGTCTCGCTCACGCGGGCCAAGTTCGAGAGTTTGTGCAACGACCTCTTCGAGCGCCTGAAGCAGCCCTGCCTCTCGGCCCTCAAGGACGCGAAACTCGACACCAGCAAGATCGACGAGATCGTGCTCGTGGGCGGCAGCACGCGCATGCCCAGGACCCAGCAGATCGCCAAGGAGATCTTCGGCAAGGAGCCCAACAAGTCCGTCAACCCCGACGAGGTCGTCGCCATCGGCGCGGCCATCCAGGGGGGCGTGCTCGCGGGCGATGTGAAGAACATCCTCCTGCTCGACGTGACGCCGCTCTCCCTGGGCGTGGAGACCCTCGGCGGCGTGATGACCAGGCTCATCGAGCGCAACACCACCATCCCCACCAAGAAGACGGAGGTCTTCTCCACCGCGGCCGACAACCAGAACTCGGTCACCATCCACGTGCTTCAGGGCGAGCGCGAGTTCGCCAAGGATAACCGCACCCTCGGCAACTTCGATCTTTCCGGCATCCCGCCCGCCCCGCGCGGCGTGCCGCAGATCGAGGTGGAGTTCAACATCGACGCCAACGGCATTCTGACCGTGACCGCCACCGACAAGGGCTCGGGAAAGAAGGCCGACATCAAGATCACCAACTCCGGCGGCCTGCCCAAGGAAGATATCGAGCGCATGAAGCGCGATGCCGAGGCCCACGCCGCGGAAGACAAGAAGCGCCGCGAGGTGATCGACCTGAAGAACCGGGCCGACGCGGTCATCATCTCCACCCGCAAGGCTCTCGAAGAGCACGGCGGCAAGGTTTCGCCCGAAGTGCGCGGCCAGATCGAATCCGCGCTCTCCGCCCTGGAAACCGCCATCAAGGGCGACGACAAAGAGGCCATCGAGCGGGCCATGAAGGGCGTGCAGGATGTGAGCATGGAACTCGGCAAGGCTGTCTATGAGGCCGCCGCCCAGACACCTCCGCCCGGCGACGGTGCGGCGGCCGCGGCTCCCGGTGATGGGGGCGGAACGGGGGGGGCGAGCGGCGACGTGATCGATGCCGACTACAAGGTCAACGAGAAGAAGGGCTGAGCCTGTGGGGCGGACGAGATGCCCGCTTCGCGGCCGATGGCCGATACAATCCCGCGAGATGACGCTCAACGGTGTGCATTTTCCGATGGATCAGATCGCACAAGTGTGCCGCAAGCACCACGCGGTGAAGTTGTCGCTTTTTGGCAGCATCCTTCGCGACGACTTCAACGCCGAGAGCGACATTGACTTTCTCGTGGAGTTCGATCCTGCCGCCCGCGTGTCGCTTCTGACCGTCGGCGGCATGATCTTCGCACTTCAGCAACTGCTCGGGCGGCCTGTGGATGTTGTCTCCGAGGGCGAACTCTCGCCCCTCTTTCGCAATCGGGTGCTGCGTTCGGCGAGGTTGCTGCATGCCGCGTGATCCGCGGGACTTGGAGTTCGAGGACCGGGTCCGCATCGAGCACATGCTGCTGGCGGCCCGCGAGGCCGTGGGCTTCGTGCAGGGTCGGCGTGAGGAAGACCTGAACCAGGATCGCATGCTCGTGCGAGCGCTGGTGAACGCCATTCAGGAGGTTGGGGAGGCCGCCCGGTGCGTATCCGATCCTGCTCGCACACGCGTGCCCGCAGTGGACTGGCCCCGGATTGTCGGGATGCGGCACAAACTCATCCATGTGTATTGGGGTGTGCGCCTCGACATCCTCTGGGCCACCGTGAGCTTTGATCTGCCGGCCCTGATAGGCGCGATGGAGCAGGGCACGCGCGACTGGCCCTTACCACCCGACGATGCCGAGCCCACCTGAAGCGGTGATGAGCGGGATGAGGTGGGAGCCTTGGCCCGCGATGAATCGCGCTACGACAGCAACCCGAGGTTCTTCAGGTCGTTGATCGGATCATCGAAACTGCACGAGCCGAAGCAGTGCGCAAAGCCCTCTCGGGCCTCGGCGATGCGCTCGGTGGATATCCGCAGCCCGCGCCACGACACGCCCTCGTCGTCGAACCCGAAACTCTTGGCGTCGGTCTCGCCCAGCAGGTGCAGGGCCGTGGGGCGGTCCACATCCAGTTCGTGCAGCACGCACGCCGCCAGGAACACGTTGATGAATCCGTGCATGGTGGCCGCGGCGCAGTCGGGCTCATAGGTGAGCGGCTGGAGCGCGCGCAGCGGGTGGTGCAGGCCCGCCGTGCATTTCACGGGCACACGGGCCGCGGCCATGGGCATGAGGAAATCCGCCACCTGCTCGATGGTGGGGATCAGGTCGGCCGAAATGCCGCCCGTGCGCATCTTCGCCCCCGCGCCGGTCCCCGCCAGTTCCGCGGCAAAGGGGCGCATGTCGGTCGCGGGCGGAATCTCGAAGAAGGGAAACAGGTCCTCGGGCAGGTGGTCCAGCGCGTAGTCGATCGCGTCGGGCGTAACCACCTTGATCTCGACCGTGTCCACGAGGGCCGAGTAGTGGTGGTTCCTGTAGTGGCTCTGGTTGAACTCCTCGATGGATTGCAGGCTCTGGGCCAGCGACGCATCGATGAGCACGGAGAGCGCCCACGGCTGCTGCGGGTGCGTCTGGGCATCCGCGGCCGTGGCCTGCGCGCCCGACGTGCCTGAGAGCCGCAGCGGCTTCACCACGACCGAGGTGGCGCTGCCGCGCCCCAGTTGCGGCTTCCCCTTGGGCCCCCCCGCCGCGCCGCCGCTGGCCTCCAGCGTGGGCAGGTACGGCAACGCCGAACTTGCGAACTCGCGCAACCGTGTGGCCGGGCACACAAACCGCGCCAGGCCGAAGGCGTAGGGCGAGGCGCGGTGCTTGCTGAACATCTCCACGGCCTTGGCCATGTCGAGTTTCGCGGGCGGGAAGAGCCCGGCGTAATCGACCAATCCGTGCAGAAACGCCCGCATCGATGCTCGGATCATGGCGTAAGCGTAGTACGTGAGGCGCGTGCGGTGGCGAAGGGGCAGAGTGGCCGCGCCGGTGCATCACTTCTCCGGCGCGGGGGCCGCGTCGGCGGGGGGCGGCGGCATCCATCCCCATGCCGGCTCACCGGCGTACTTCGCGATCCACACCTGCGAACTCGGGCGTTGCTCACGCTCCAGTTTCCTGCCGCGCTGGCTCGTGAAGATCATCAGCGAGCCGTCGGCGCTGAACGCGGGAAGGCCGTCGAAGCCGCTGGCCCGCGTAACGCGGGCCTTGCGCAGGGCGGTTCGTTGCGCAGGCCACGCCGCGTCGGCGCTCGGGCCGGTCGCCTGCATCACGCCCGCGCCGGGAAGTTCGAGCGCATAGACCTCGTAGTTCTGGTGGCCCAGTTCGCTCGCGGCGTAGACAACGTACGGCCGCGTGGGGTGAAAGAACGGCGCCCAGTTCACCTGCTGGTTGTCGGTCAGGGCCACTTCGCGCCGGATGCCGGTGATGCGAGCCGGATCGGTGGAATCGTCGAAGGCGAGCGCGGCGTAGAAGAGTTGCAGGTTGCTGTCGCCGCGCCGGTCGGAGCGGTAGACGATCGCCCGCCCGTCGGGCGAGAAGAAGGGGCCGCCGTTGTAACCCGTTTCGCCGATGAGCAGCGTGTCGGCCCCGCCGTGCTTCGTGTCGCGCACCCAGATGTTGGGATTTCTGGTCCTGGGGTCCACGTGCGTGTAGAGGATGAAGCGGCCGTCGGGAGACCACGAGCATTCGGCCGTGTAGCCCCCCGTCCGTTGCACGACCAGCGCGGGCTCGTCGGCATCCTTGGGCCACACGCTGAAGTCCACGTGCACGTTGTCGGCCAGCGCCTTCACGGTGTCGTCGTACGCGGGCCGGATGTACCGCGACACCACCTGCATCTCTTCCGGGAACTGCCAGGTGTAGCGGTTGCGGTCCTTCGAGTACCCGGGCGTGTCGGTGGCGGTGGGGGGCACCAGCGTGCTGCCGAAGAGCACGCGGAAGGGCTCCAGCGGGTGGAACCAGCCGCACGTGTTGGCTGAGCCGGGCGCGCTCAGCAGCACCGGCGTGTCGATGCCGGTGATCTCGCCCGCCCCCCCGGCATCGCGCTTCAGGCGTGCCGCGTACATCGAGTAGTTCGCGTCCGGCATCAGCCCTTCCGCTGGCATGGGGATGGCCTGAAAAATCACCCAGCGCGGCGGAGTTTCATGGTCAAAGTAGTTCTCCCCCGCTTTCACGAACATGTCCGGGAACGTGAGTTGTACATGCCCAGTCAGCAGTGGCGCTTCGGCGCTCTTCCAGTCGAGCCGAGCCGGGGGCGCCGGGGGGGGCGGGGGGGGCGGGGCGGCTGCGGCTGAAGATGCGCCGGCGGGCTGAAGCCCCAGAAGGAACGAAACCAGGAGTGCGGTGCAGATCATGCGGCGAGTCTAGCGGCTTGTCGAGCACGTTCTCGGACGGTGTTCGCACGCCGGTTGGTATCCCGCCGCGTAGGAGTATTGAAGCGGCACGCCCGCAGGGCCGATAGCCGGAACAGTCGCTCTCGCCGCTGGGCTCAGTGGAGACACACGCATGAACCTCCCCGATGATCGTCGCAAGTTCTGCCGCTTCGAGGCCAAGGCCCCGTACTCGCCCCTGCGGGTCCGCACGCTCGATCACGAAGCCTTCAACATCGAGGGCAACGCCTACGACGTCTCCGAGGGTGGCATCCGCTT
>CAZNEU010000105.1:0-9232 GCA_964571915.1 uncultured Phycisphaeraceae bacterium | reverse complement strand
ACCTCTACCAACTCGACACGCAGTTGCTCTTCGCTCTCGACTTCAAGCACATCAAGCCGGAAGACTACGACTCGGTCAAATCACAACTCGATGAGGCCGAGCGTGTGCTCGCAGGGCTGATCCGCAGCCTCGGTGGATGACAGAATGCCCGGATGCCTCGTGCCTTGATGCCTTCTTGTTCGTCCTCCCATCCGTTCTCCCCCACGCAGCCAGGACGCTGAGCATGAGAATCACACGGAAGTTCACGACCGCAGGGAAGGACCCCTTCACCTCCGTCAACTGGATCAAGCGGTCCAGCAGAATCACCAACCCGGACGGGTCGGTGGTTTTTCAGATGGACGATGCCGAGGTGCCCGACTCGTGGAGCCAACTCGCCACCGACATCATGGTGAGCAAGTACTTCCGCAAGGCGGGGGTTCCTCAGGGTGATGGTGCCACCGGCCCGGAAAAGTCCGCTCGCCAGGTCATCCACCGCCTCGCCGGGTGCTGGCGCTTCTGGGGCGAGAGCCACGGGTACTTTGACTCCCCCGATGATGCCCAGGCGTTTTACGACGAACTGGCGCACATGCTCATTCATCAGATGGCCGCGCCCAACAGCCCGCAGTGGTTCAACACGGGGCTGAACTTCGCCTACGGCATCACCGGCCCCGCGCAGGGCCACTATGTGGTGGACCCGCAGACAGGCGAGGTCTCGCTCGCCCACGACGCGTACACGCACCCGCAGCCGCACGCCTGCTTCATCCAGAGCATTGATGACGACCTGGTGAACGCGGGCGGCATCATGGATTTGTGGACCCGCGAGGCCCGCCTCTTCAAGTTCGGCTCCGGCACCGGCACCAACTTCTCCCGCCTGCGCGGCGAGAACGAGAAACTCTCCGGCGGCGGCAAGAGCAGCGGCCTCATGTCGTGGCTCAAGATCGGCGATCGTGCCGCGGGGGCCATCAAGAGCGGCGGCACGACCCGCCGCGCGGCGAAGATGGTCTGCCTGGACATGGACCACCCGGACATCGAGGCCTTCGTGAACTGGAAGGTGCGCGAGGAGATCAAGGTGGCCGCGCTGGTGGAGGGGTTGAAGGTGCTGCGCGACCGGCAGACCGGCGACGGCGAGACGGTCGGCGCGACGGCGGACCGGCTGGGCCTGAAACTGGACTACGACTTCAACGGTGAGGCGTACCAGACCGTGAGCGGTCAGAACAGCAACAACTCGGTGCGCATCCCGGATTCGTTCTTCGAGGCGATCGACCACGACGCCGAGTGGGTGACGACGTGGCGATTGAGCGGCAAGCCGGCGACGACGTTCAACGCGCGGAAACTGTGGGACAGCATCGGGTATGCCGCGTGGCGGTGCGCTGACCCCGGCGTGCAGTACGACAGCACGATCAACGCCTGGCACACGTGCCCGGGCGCGGGGCGGATCAACGCGAGCAACCCGTGCTCGGAGTACATGTTCCTCGACAACACGGCGTGCAACCTCGCGTCGATCAATCTCATCAAGTTCTACGACCCCGTCTCACGCACGTTTGATGTGAAGGGCTACGAGCACGCGATTGACCTGTGGACGATCGTGCTGGAGATCAGCGTGCTGATGGCCGCGTTCCCCAGCAAGGAAGTGGCGGAACGCTCGTACCGCTACCGCACGCTGGGGCTGGGGTATGCGAACCTTGGTGCCATGCTGATGCAGGCGGGCCTGGCGTATGACAGCGACGAGGGGCGTGCGATCTGCGCGTGCCTGACGGCGATCCTCACAGGCCGTTCGTACCGCCAGAGCGCGATGATGGCGGCCCAACTGGGGGCGTTCCCCGGATTCGAGCCCGAGCGTGAATCGATGCTGCGCGTGATGCGGAATCACCGGTTGGTGGCCCACGGCACGCCGCGCGAGTCCACCAAGTATGAAGCGCTCAAGATCCGGCCGGTGCCGATCGACCACGGCGTCGTGAAGGCCGGGCGGATTCCGGTGGCGAACGCCGACGACCTGCTGCGGCACGCCACCGAGGCGTGGGACGATTGCCTGGAGCTGGGCGAGAAGTTCGGCTACCGCAACGCCCAGAGCACCGTGATCGCCCCCACCGGCACCATCGGCCTGCTGATGGACTGCGACACCACCGGCATCGAGCCCGACTTCGCGCTGGTGAAGTTCAAGAAACTCGCCGGGGGCGGCTACTTCAAGATCGCCAACGCCAGCGTGCGACCCGCGCTCGAGGCGCTGGGCTACTCCGACAAGCACATCCGCGAGATGATGGTGTACCTGCTGGGCACGCTCAATGTCGATACGCCGATGCCGGGGGTTGGCGGGGGGGTGGGGAGCGGTACGCTCCAGTCGTTCCTGCTGGCCAAGGGCTTCGCGCCCGCGGACCTTGACGGGATCAACGATGCGCTCCCGGGCGTCTTCGAACTCTCCTTCGCCTTCAGCGCGTGGTCGCTCAGCGACACGCTCCTGCGCCGCCTGGGCATCGACCCGGTGCGGGCCAGGGCCGACCCCGGCTTCAACCTGCTGCACGAACTGGGCCTGAGCAACACCCAGATCGATGCCCTCAACGACACCATCTGCGGCCGCCTCACCGTCGAGGGCGCCCCGCACCTCAAGGGCGAGCACCTCAGCGTCTTTGATTGTGCCAACACCTGCGGCAAGTACGGCACCCGGTTCATCGCCTCCGACGGGCACATCCGCATGATGGCCGCGGCACAGCCGTTCATCTCCGGGGCCATCAGCAAGACGATCAACCTCCCCAACACCGCGACGGTGGACGACGTGAAGGCCGCGTACCGCCTGTCGTGGGAACTGGGCATCAAGGCCAACGCGCTCTATCGCGACGGGTGCAAACTCAGCCAGCCCCTCTCCAGCACCAGCGAGAAAAAGGAGGAGGTCCCGGTCGATCCGGCGTCGAGCAGGGTGGCGGAGGATTCGGCCCGCCTCGCGGCCGCCGCGGCTGCCAGCGTGGAGAGCGCGGCCGCGGAGAACCGTGTGGCCGAACTGCTCGCGGCGGTTGCGCCCGCGGCCGAGACGATCGTGAAGATCGTGGAGCGGCCCATGCGCCGCCGCCTGCCCGACACGCGGGCGAGCATCACGCACAAGTTCAACATCGCCGGCCACGAGGGGTATCTGACGGTGGGCCTGTACGAGGACGGCATGCCGGGCGAGTTGTTCATCACCATGGCCAAGGAGGGTTCCACGATCGGGGGGCTGATGGACTGCGTGGGCACGGCCGTGAGCGTGGCGCTGCAGTACGGCGTGCCCGTCGAGAGTTTGGTGAACAAGTTCACCCACCAGCGCTTCGAGCCCGCCGGCATGACCACCAACCGCGACATCCCCTTCGCCAAGAGTCTGGTGGACTACATCTTCCGGTGGATGGGCATGCAGTTCATCCCCGGCTACCGCGAGGCCAACAGCCCCCGGCGCGAGCCGGTGGCCGAGGTTCCGACGTTCTCCAAGGAACGTGAACTGGCGGCGCTGAGCGGAAGGCACGACGGGGAGCACGACCGGACGCTGTCGGACTCGCGCCTGGCCGCCGCGGGGGGGGGCGGTGGCGCTGCGGGTGATGCGGTGGTGGCGCACCGGCACGTTCATGTGGAGAGGCACGGCAACTCGACCACCGTGGATATCGAGACGCACTTTGCCCAGGCACCGTCTGTGTCGGCCCTGGCCGAGTCGATGAAGAACGCTGGAGATGGACCGCCGTGCGAGGTGTGCGGCACGATCACGGTTCGAAACGGCACGTGCCACAAGTGCCTGAACTGCGGAGCATCACTGGGCTGCTCCTAGATGACGGATGGGGGTGTATTGAGGATGGCCCCGGCCGATGCGTACAAACCCCCGACAGCGCGAGGGATGACGGCATCGGGGGGCGCAAGGGGCGGGGCCGGAGGAATCTGCCACGGCGAGAGGTTGGACCTCCGCCCCGGGCACAGCCGATGGACCGGCGTGCCCGGATGGAAACCCAGCGAGCGAGACACAGCCCATCGGGCACGGAACGGTCTTGCAGGTTCCCTCTCCGGTTCCGCCCCCTGCGCCGCCCCGCGGGCGCGTCCATGATGCAGAAAAGGGCACGCAACGGGTCCACGAAGGCGGGATATCCGTACAAATACCGCTCAATGCCCGGTCGTGCGGCCGGGCAAACCCGGATAACCATGATTTCTTGCCGAGTCTCGCGCGGGAAGTGAAGGATTTTCCTTGCCTGCCGTGCGAGTTGGGCGCAGAATGTAGTACCTGCGCGGCCCATTCTGCGGGCAGGCTGTTCCCTCTAGGGGGGTACAGGCGAGAGAGGGTAGTTCGGAGAGGAGATTCTCGTGATGAATTCCAAGGCCTTGCGTATCGGTGCCATGCTTGCTGTCCCGGCCGTTTGTGCCGCGTCGGCGGCAGCCGAAGTGGCTCTTTCGTTCGGCTTCAACGACCTCAGTGGGTCGTACACCAGCACGAGCGCGACGTCCGGTTCGTTCTCCGCCGCGGCCAGCGACACGCTGAACCTGCAATCGAGCGGCGACGTGACGCGCCTGATCCCGACGTTCGGGACGGCCGAGTTCGCCCCCGGCTTCGTCAGCAGCACGCTGGCCGACTTCGTGATCAACCTCTCGGTCGCCAACATCAACGTGATCCCGGGGATCGCCGACGGCGCGGGCAACTTCGTGCTCACCGACGTGGACGGCGACACGCTGACCGGCGATATCATCGGCATCTGGATCGCCGGCGGCCTGGACCAGACCTTCTTCAATGGTTCGCTCTTCAACGTCGTGTTCAACAACAACTCCGCCGACGGCGGCATCGACGGCACCAGCGGCGACCATGTGGACGGCAACCTGGGCTTCCCCTTCGTCTACGAAGGGGCCCTCACCCAGTTGTTCCTCAACCCCGGCACGCCGTTCTTCTTCGATGCCGATTTCGCCGATGTCAGCACCCAGGTGCTGGCCGAGATTCTGCCGACGCCCGGCGCGGCCATGCTGGCGGGTATGGCCGGCCTGATGGTGGCTCGCCGCCGCCGTCGCTGATCTTGGCCGATGGATAATTCCGATCCTCAGGCAGCCGGGCCCTCGGGTCCGGCTGTTTTTTTGCCTTGGACGTGGTGCGATGTGGCCGGCCGCGGGGCGGGGAGCGGCTGGCAGAGCGTGCCACCCCCTTGATCGCGGGGTAGTTGTGTGTAAATCACGATTTTACAACGGGTTATAGTGGTCCAAAAAAACAGGGTCTGGCGGGCTTTTTTTCAACATTCCGGCTCGTCCGACTTGCATTTCTAGCCGGATCGGGCAAACTATAACGGTCAAAGAGTGTCCGCTCCGCGCGTTCGTTCCCGAAGTGGGGCGAAACTGGGGGGGGCGGGTTGTGTGGCGAGAGTGATGAGGAGAGTTCCGTGTTGAAGAACAAGATCACCGCTGCGGCCGCGTTGTTTGCCCTCTCTGGGGCTGCACTCGTGCATGCCGCTTCGCCCGCTGTCGTGACCTTCACGTACACGGATCTGAAGGGTTCGTACGCCGGCAACGCCGGTGGTGGCACGTTCACGGCCGTGGCCTCGAGCATCAGCCCGCTGGTATCTTCAGGCACCGTGAGCCGCATCCTGCCGGCCGCGAGCATCGCGGTGTTCAACGCAGGCTTCGAGGCCTCCGCCGGTGCCTCGGATGCGGTCTTCTCGATCTCGGTGTTCAGCAAGACGGCGTTCACGGCTCAGGGCGTGGGCAGCATGACGCTGACCGATTTCGACGGCGATCAGATCCGTGCCGACATCGACGGCACCTGGGTGACCACCTTCGGCGGGCGCACGTTCTTCAACGGCAACCTTCGCCGGGTGACGTTCGTGAACAGCAGCGGCTTCAACCGCTTCAACTCCGGTCCCCTTGATCCGGGCTTCGACATGTTCTTCTTCAACAACGGCGCGCTCACGGGCTCGCTGGTGCAACTCCATATCATCCGTCCGGCTTTGGGCTTCTTCAACACGCAGTTCACCAACAACTCCGTGCAGACCTCCGGGCAGATCGTCCCCACGCCCGGTGCCATGGCGCTGTTGGGTGTGGGCGGGCTGATCGCCGCTCGTCGCCGCCGCGCCTGATCGAAGGCTCGACTCGCAGTGTTTTTCAAGGCCCCGGGCTCCGCTCGGGGCCTTGTTTGTTTTGAGCCCGTGCGGCGATGGGGATCGGCCGCACGCGGCACCGGCCCGCCAGCGGCCAGGGGACCGACCAGCCCGGCCCGCCCAGGCTGCGTGAGATGCGTGGGCTGCACTGACGGGGTGTCTGCAACACCCTTCCATGCTCCGTACGGCGGGATACTCGGACTCCGAGCCGCCGCCAAGGGCCTGCCGGAAGCCATCAGGAGGGGTGTTTTGCGCCTGTAAGGGTGGAAAAGGGAGTGGTCGGAGTGGTTTTTCCTCGCCAATCCGCACAGGCGGAGTATATTGACTGGTGAGTGGTGTCGGTCGGTAGGCATCTTGCCTGCTGCCCACGGGTTGGCTTGCCAGCCCGACCGACGAGTGGAATGGAAGGAAAAAGAGATGATTCGCTATTTGACCGGTGTGGCGGTTGTGTGCGCGAGCACCACCGCGTTTGCCGGTTCCAGCCTGTTTTCGGCGCCGTTCCAGTTCGGGGCCAACAACGGTTCTGCGCTGGTGCAACTGCCCCGGTTCTCCGAACCGCTGAGCACGCTGACCAGCGTGGCCTTCACGCTCGACGCGACGATCCGTGCCAAGGTGCGGGCTGAGAACCTCAGCGGAACTCCGGGGGTCATCCAGTTCTCCATCCAGGGGGATGTGAGCGCGACGGGCATCGGCATCGATGCCTTTGCCGCGGGCATTCTGTTCACGTCTCCGCTGGTGTCGCTGGCCGGTGCCGATGCCAACCTGCTGAGCGGCGCGGACTTCATCAACTTCGGCACGGTGTCGGCCAGCCAGAGCGTGGTCACGAGCCCCACGCAGGGCCTGGAGGCCTACCGCGGCAACAGCGCACTGCCGGTGGTGCTGGGCAGCACCGGGCGCTGGACGCTCAACAGCGGCAACGGCAACACCTACTTTGAGATTCGAGACTTTGAGGTGGTCGGCACGGCCACCATCGCGTACACGTTCAGCACGATCCCCGGCCCCGGCGCCTTGGCGCTGGTGGGCGTGGGGGGCCTCTTCGCGGGCCGTCGCCGGAGGGCGCAGGCGTTGCTCGCGTGAATCATCCTTTCCTTTGCCGCGGCAAGCCTGCCGCGGACAGTCCTGGAGCAGAGGACCAACTGAAGGATGGAGGCCGGGCCCGCCACAAGCGGGCTCGGCCTTTTTTTGTCGGGCGTGGTGCGGTCACTTGCGCTTTTTGAAGCGGCTCTTGATGCTGGGCGTGTAGGTGCTGCCCTTGGCCCCGAAGTTCGGCAGGCCGCCCATCCCCGGGATTCCGCCCAGGGCACCCATGCCGCCCTCGCCGCCGGCTGAAAGCCCCTTGACGGCCTTCACCTTCTCGCCGGCGTTCATCCCCGCGAACGACTTGGTGAGTTTGCTCATGGTCTGGAACTGCTTCACCAGTTGCCCGACCTCGTCGGGCTTGGTGGCGGAGCCTTTGGCGATGCGTTTGCGGCGGGAGTGGTCGATGAGTTCGGGTTTGGCCCGCTCCTTCCTGGTCATCGAGTTCACGATGCCCTCCAAGTGGTCGAGTTGCTTGTCGTCGATGTTCACGCCCTGGAGCATGGAGCCCACACCGGGCAGAAGGCCGAGCAACTGCTTGAGCGGGCCCATGCGCCGCAGAGACTTCATCTGGGAGAGGAAGTCCTCGAGCGTCATCTCGCCCTTGGCCATCTTGGCTTCGAGTCTGGCCGCGTCCTCCTCGCTCACCTCCTCGCGGGCCTTCTGCACCAGGCTCAGCACGTCGCCCATGCCCAGGATGCGGCCGGCGAACCGGTGAGGGATGAACTCTTCGAGGGTGTCGAGTTTCTCACCCAGGCCGACGAAGCGGATGGGTGCCCCGGTGATGCTCCTGACCGAGAGCGCGGCCCCGCCGCGCGTGTCGGAATCGAACTTGGTCATCACCAGGCCGTCGATGCCGAGGCGGTCGTTGAAGGCTTTGGCGGAGCGGACGGCGTCCTGGCCGGTCATGGCATCGACCACCAGCAGGATCTGGTGCGGCCGCAGGGCGGTTTTCACGCTGTGCAACTCGCCCATCAGGTCGTCGTTCAGGTGCAGGCGGCCGGCGGTGTCGAGGATGACGGTGTCCACGCCCTTGGCCCGCGCGGCGGCCAGGCCCCGCTGGCAGACCCCCACCGCCACGCCGACGGCCTTGCCGTACTCGGCGGCCTTATCGAGTTCACCGTAGAAGGAGACGCTCGCCCCGCCCGGCAGGTCGCGGTCGACGGCCTGGGCGATGGTCTGGAGTTGCTCGACGGCCGCGGGGCGCTGGAGGTCGGCCGTGACGAGCATGACGGAGCGGCCGCGTTTTTTGAGCCACGCGGCGAGTTTGCCGGCGGTGGTGGTTTTGCCGCTGCCCTGCAGGCCGCAGAGCATGACGACGGTGGGGCCCGGGGCGATGTGCATGATGCCCGGCCCGTCGGCCATCATGATCGTGGCGGCTTCCTCCTGCGAAGCGCCGGCGGGAATCTGCGGGGCATCACCGAGGAGGGCCGTGAGGCGCTCGTAGACGATGCCGATGAACTCCTGGCCCGGCTGCAGGCTCTTGGCCACGTCGCGGCCGAGCGCATCGGCCTGCACGTCGTTGCAGAACTGGTCCACGATCTCCAACGACACGTCGGCTTCGAGGAGCGACGTGCGGACCTGGGCGAGGGCCTGGGCGATGTTGGACGCGGTGAGCGTGCCCTTGCCGGAGAGGGATCGGAGCGCGGCGGAGAAACCTTCGGAGAGACGGGAGAACATGGTGGAAGGGTAGGGATTGGGACGCGGATGAACGCGGATAAACGCAGATCGGAAGGAGTCAGGGCGCGGCTGAGCGGGGCAGCCCCGGCGGGTGCTTGCGGTCGTTGTCGAAGGCGAACCGCCGGACCTCCGGCTTGGGTCCGAAGTTCAGGAGGAGTCCGACTTCCAGGACAGTGGCCTTGAGGTAGTTGAGGGTCTGGGCCTCGTTCCCCGGGTCAATCCCCCGCGCGGCCTTCAGTTCGACGAGGACCACTGAGTTCACGATCAAGTCGGAGCGGTACTCACCTTGCTCTGTTGAAACCATGCCTTGCAGCCCGAAGGGCTGAAAGTCAATAGCCGGGGGTTGAGGAGGCTCGGCGACGAAACCCCCGGAAACCGCCCCCTTGCCCATGCACCCTGAAGGGGTGCCACACGACGCGACC
>CAZNEU010000104.1:0-5528 GCA_964571915.1 uncultured Phycisphaeraceae bacterium | reverse complement strand
GATCCCGCATCGGGCGTTCATGCAGTCCATCCGCGAGGCCCTCGGCAAGGATGCGCCCGAGGCCCTGCGCCTCTCCGACGACCAGCGGGCGACGATCGAGACGGCTTCGCGCGCGTACCAGACGCAACTCCAGGCCTTCATGCAGGAGCACAAGGGCGAACTGGGCGATGTGCGCGGCAGGTTCAGCAGGGCGGGCTTCCCGACGGAGGGTAAGGGCAAGGGCGACCATGCACGTCCCGGCGAGGGGTTGCCGCCCGCGCCGCCCGTGGGCGACCCGGAGGCGAACGCCGATCAGAAGGCCGCGCTGGAGAGTCTCAAGGCCCTGCGGTCTCAGATGCCGCGGCCGGACGACACGCACACGAAAATCTGGGCGGCCCTTCGCCCCGAGCAGAAGCAGGTTGTCGAAGGTCGCCTGGAGGCGTTCAAGAAGCAGCGCGCCGAGCGCGAGGGCGAGGCGTTTGCGAAGCGCAAGGGCAGGGAACTCGCGGCCGGGAAGATCGATCCGGCCAACCTGGACAAACTTCTTGAGCGCGTGCCCGAGGCACGCCGCGAGCAGATGAAGGAGCGACTGGAGAACATGACGCCCGAGCAGCGCCAGGAGTTCATCGAGAAGGTGCGCGAGCGCGGCAGCAAGGGCAAGGGTCGTCCCGGCCAGCCCGCTGGCAACGCCACGCCGCGCGGCTGACGCAACGATTGGGCACGGTCATTCGAGACGCCAGGCGGGCCGGGGCAGTGTGCTCCGGCCCGTTTTCATTCGTAACGGCGTGCGCGCGTGGCCCCGGGGCCGGAGCGAAATACAAACAAACTACGAACTTTTTACGAGTCCCGGCAGGTGCGTGTGCGGGTTATCAACAAATCTTGAAGACGCTTGAACCATATCAGACGATGGTTGGTAATCTAGCAAAGATCTCTCTCTCCTCCAGCGGGGCGCTGTCTAACGATGGCGCCCTGCTTGTCTTTTTGTTCAAGGCTGTTTTGTGCATTTTCGACGGCAAGTTCTCGCTGAATCATGGCGGAACGCCACGTGTTGGCAGAACGAGGGAATTTTCGCATTGCCGATTGCGAAAAAAGCGTTCCGGTGCCGCGACGAGCCCACGCCGTATCTCACCCGAACGCTCTCCCCCGCACAAGCCCGCGTGAATCCTGCGGCTCGACCCGCGCCTATAAACCGCCCGCGTGAGTCTCTCCGGCACGATTCTGGTTACGGGCGCGGCGGGCTTTCTGGGCTCGCACGTGTGCGAGGCCCTCACGCGCCGCGGCGTGCGCGTGGTGGGGCTGGACAACTTTGACCCCTTCTACCCCCGGGCCGACAAGGAACGCAACCTGCGCGAAGCGCGTGCGGCGGGCGGGTTTGAGGTGCGCGAGGCCGACCTGTGCGACGAGCAGGGCGTTCGCGCCGCGTTCGACCGTGTGCGGCCCGAGGGGGTGATCCACCTCGCGGCCAAGGCGGGCGTGCGCCCGAGCATCACCGACCCGATCGGGTTCGTGCGGGCCAACGTGCTGGGCACGCAGGTGCTGCTGGATGCCGCGCGGGCCGCCGGCTGCCAGCGCGTCGTCATGGCTTCGTCCAGTTCGGTCTACGGCAACGCGAGCGTGGTGCCGTTCAAGGAAGACGCGCCGGTGGATTCCCCCATCAGCCCCTACGCCGCGAGCAAGCGCGCGTGCGAACTTCTCGCCTTCACGCACCACACGCTCACGAAGATGCCCATCGCGTGCCTGCGGTTCTTCACGGTGTACGGACCCCGCCAGCGGCCCGACCTGGCCGTGAGCCTCTTCCTTCGCAAGGTGGCAGCGGGGGAGCCCATCGAGATGTTCGGTGACGGCACGACCAGCCGCGATTACACCTACTGCGACGATATTGTGCCGGGCGTGCTCGCGGCGTACGAGCGGATCGACGCGCACGGCTGGCGCGTGTGGAACCTGGGGAACAGTTCGCCGGTAGGCCTTGCCGAGATGATCGCGACGATCGGGCGTGTGGTCGGGCGCGAGCCCAAGGTGGTGCGCCAGCCCACGCAGCAGGGCGATGTGGAACGGACCTACGCCGATATCTCGCGCGCGGGCGCCGAGCTCGGCTACCGCCCCGGCATGGCCTTCGAGGAGGGCGTTCGCCGGCAGTGGGTGTGGGCGCAGGCATCAGCCTGACGGACGATCACACGGCGTTGGGCGCGGGCCGCCCGGCCAGGATCGCCGCGGCATTGTCGCAGGCCATGCGGGTCATCTCCTCGCGCCAGAAGCGCTCGCCGGAACCGATGTGGGGCGTCATCACGACGTTGTCGAGCGTCAGCAGGCCCGCGTGGACACGGGGCTCGTGCTCGAAGACGTCCAGCCCCGCCCCGTACAGGCGTTTGGCGGCCAGGGCCTCGGCCAGCGCGGCCTCATCCACCACGGGTCCGCGGGCCGTGTTGATGAGGATGGCATCGGGCCTGAGCAGGGCCAGCCGGCGCGCATCGATCAGGTGGTGTGTCTCCGGCGTGAGGGGTGTGTGGATGCTCACGATGTCGGCGAGGCGCAGTCCATCGTCAAGGCCCACACGCGCGGCCGCGAGAGGGGCCTGCTCGAAGTCGAGGTGGCGCGAGCGGGCGGTGTAGAGCACGCGCACGCCGAAAGCCTGGGCTCGCAGGGCCACGGCCCTGCCGATGCGCCCCGCCCCCACGATGAGCATGGTGCGCCCGGTGAAGTGCACGCCCAGCCAGCCGGTGGGGAACGTGTTGCCCTCGCTCTCGAAGCGGCCGGAGCGGACGAAGCGATCACCCTCTACCACGCGCCGCGCCACCGCCAGCAGCAGGCCCCACGCGAGGTTCGCGGTGCCCTCGGTAACCGCGTCGGGCGTGTTGGTGGCCACCACCCCCGCGGCGCGGCAGGCGGGCAGGTCAATATTGTCCACACCCACGGCAAAGTTGCACACGCCCTTGAGTTGGCGGCCCGCGGCGGCGAGAAACTCGGCATCGACCTTGTCGTGGAACATCGACACAATCACGCTTGCTCCGCGGATGAAGGCGAGCAACTGCGCGCGCGTCATCGGGGGCAGGGCCGGGGCCATGATGACGCGCGCGAGCGGTGTGCCCCGCTCGTCCGGCGGCGCCGGGGGCGCGGTGCCGATGGGCCGGCCACGCACCGGCACGGCGCGCGTGATGGCGAGGAGGGGAAGGTCGCTCATGCGCGGGGCCGCCTGGCGCGCCGGAGCAGGGCGCGAAAGCCCGCCTGCTCAAAGTGCCGGTCGGCGGTGAGGGCCTCGCGGATGCGGAGGCGCTTCATCACGGCGAAGGAGATGCAATCGACGATGGACCAGTCTTTGTCGGGGAAGGAGCGGAAGAGGGCGAGGCCTCGTCGGAACTCATCAGACGACGCGGGAACAACCAGCGTCAGCGGGTCGGACAGCAGCCCGTCGCTCAGGGCGACAAAGAGCGCTCGCTGGAGACGATTGGAGAGCGCATTGCCCACCTCGGCGAGTACGAACTCGGTGGTGGCGACCTCGCCGCGGCTGGCGTGCGCGTGCCCGAGCGCGGCCTCGTGATGCTCATCCCGAGCGTTGTGCAAGGCCAGGTAGTACGAGGTGTCTGCAAAGACCATCATGGCTTGCGCTTGGGCGTGCCGTAGAGGTAGTGATCGTGGTTGTACGAATAGTCCGCGGGGAGCCCGACACCCTTGCCGATGATGGGCTTAAAGAGCTCATAGAGCGTGCGATTCTTGAGCTTGGTCTTGGCCTTGGGTTTCGGCCGGGCCTGTGGACGCGGAGAGACCGCACGACTGAGAGGCTTTCTCTTTTTGCTCCGCTTCCTCGAAGGCTTCCTTGACGGCGCGGCGGGGCGAAAATCAATCACCGTCCCCTCCGACAGGGAAACCGGGCCGCTGGGTACCACCACGCCATCTCGATATTCACCCCGGAAGGTCATGGCAGACTCCACTCGCATCTTGGCCACGCCGCACGGGGCACGGCCAAGAGATTCTATCGGCCTCCGCCGCCTGAATGGTCCTTGGGCGCGCCAGAATCATGCCCTGGCTGCGCGCCAAAGCACGCCCACGCCTCGCGCTCGCTGATGGCCTGCCGGGGCGCAATCGCCTCACCCTCCGGCGCCCCGGCGCGGCGCCTGCTCACCGCGGCCCGCACGCTGTCTTCCGGGTTGGCGCGCACGATGGGCACGTCGCTTCCGAACCACAGCAACTCGCCCGGCCGGCACCCCGTATCGATCAACTCGCGCAGCGGCAGGACCCGATCCGCCCGGTGAGGGATGAACCGGTTGATCGCCTCCACGTCCGTCAGCAGGTGGCACGGCTGTACCGAACAGATCACGCCCAGTTGGGTGAAGCGGGGCACGTCCGCCCCGTCGATCAACTCGCAGTGCTCGATGCGCTGGCCCGGAGCGCGGGGCTTCACACGCTCGATGCAATCCAGCACCGTGCGCACGGCCCCATCGCCGATGGCGTGTACAGCCAGCGGCAGGCCCAAGGCATCCGCCCCGCGGAACTGCTCGTCCAGCAGCCGCGGCGCCACCATGCACTGCCCGCGCGGCACATTCACCAACGGTTCCGCGTACCGGTGGATCATGCAGGCTGTGCGGCTGTTGAGGGTTCCATCGGCAAACACTTTGCCCCCCGCCAGGCGCACCTGCTCGCTCTCCCACCCTGCGCGCCCCGCCGCATCCGCGCCCAGCCGGTCGATCGGCGGGTAGAGCCACACGCGCTGCCGGAGCAGGCCCTGCCGCGCCAACTCCGCCAGCATCGGCCCGAGCCACTCCTGGCTGAGCAGGTCGTGAACCTCCGTGTACCCAAGCGTGTGCAGCACATCGAGCGCGGCAAGGACATGCTTGCGCCGCTCAAGGGGCGAGGGCTGGGGCGCGGCGTTCCACGCGGCGTGGGCCGCCTGCTCCAGCAGCAGGCCGGTGCGTTCCCCCGCTCCATCAACCTCCACGATGCCGTTGGGCGGCGCCACAACGCCCGCAGGCAGGCCCGCCGCGTGCATCGCGTGCGTGTTGGCAACGGCCGCGTGATGGTCGAAACTCATCACCACAAGGCAGGCCTCGCCCGCCGCGCGGTCAAGTTCGGCCAAGGTCGGCCAGCGGGCCTCGGCCCACCCCTGCGGGCGTGCGGAGTGAAGGCGGACCCATCGCTGCGCAGGGAGGCCGGGATCGGACACAGCCGTTCGGGCCGCAACGGCGACCGTTTCCAGGCATTGGCCCACGCTGGTGCAGGTTTCGAGCGAGACCAGTTCAAGGCTCTGACCCAGGCCGGCGATGTGGGCGTGGGCCTCGCGCAGGCAGGAGCCCGGGGGCGGAGAAAAGTGCTGCGCGGGCTCGGGCGGGGCCGTCATGCGTGAGGACGATGGTACGACGGGGGCGCAATAAAAAACGCGGGGCCGGGCGAACCCGACCCCGCGCTTTGCTTGTGGCGCTGCGGCCCGATGTTTGGGGCCGCGGCCCCCGAATCGGGGCGCGCCGTTTGTCCGTGCGTCTTTCGACGCGGTCCGGGCGGTGATCATTCAAGCCGCCCGAGACAAGAAGTTACTTCTTCTTGCCCTTCTTCTTCGCCTT
>CAZNEU010000103.1:0-25206 GCA_964571915.1 uncultured Phycisphaeraceae bacterium | reverse complement strand
GCGGCGGTGGGCCTGGCGCTGGCGGTTCCGGCGCGGGCCATGCAGTCGCCCGCGGAACCGCCGGTGAAGGACGCGGCCAAGGAGAGCGCCCGCGTGGTGGTGGGCGAGGACCAGACCGTGGACCTGCACGTGAAGGACGAGAGCATCAGCAACGTGCTGGAACTGCTGAGCATCCAGACGCAGAAGAACATCATCGCCAGCAAGAGCGTGAGCGGCAAGGTGAACGCGGACCTGTACAAGGTCACGTTCACCGAGGCGATGGACTCGATCCTGCACCCCAACGGGTGGGCGTACCAGATGAAGGGCAACTTTGTCTACGTCTACACGCGCGAGGAACTGACCGAGATCCAGAAGAGTCTGGCCACGCGGGTGGCGAAGGTGATCCGGTTGAACTACCTGAACGCCGTCGACGCGGCCGAGTTCATCACGCCGCTGCTCTCCAAGGAGGGCCAGGTGAAGGCCGGCTCCAAGACGGTGCCGTTCCTGATCCCTGAGAACGCGCCCACGGGCAAGGACGACTTTGCGCTCGGGGCGACGCTGGTGGTCATCGATCTTGAAGACAACGTGGCGGCGGTTGAGAAACTGCTGACCGAACTGGACACCCGGCCCGCGCAGGTGCTGGTGGAGGCGACGATTCTGCAGAGCACGCTGAGGGAGGACAACGCCTTCGGCGTTGATTTCTCCATCATCGGCGACCTGCGCTTCACCGACTTCGCCACCATCGGCGGCCCGCGTGCCGCGGCCGACGCGCTCATCAAGGGCGCCAGCGGCACGCCGGCGGGCCTGTCGCCGGCGGACAACGAGGGCTCGGCCGTAACCACGAGCGTGGGGCAGACGAGCGAAGCGGGCGGCTTCAAGATCGGCATCATCACCGACACGGTCGCGGCGTTCGTGCGGATGCTGGACCAGGTGACGGACACGACGGTGATCAGCAACCCCAAGATCATGGCCCTGAACCGGCAGCCCTCGCGTGTGATCGTCGGCCAGCGCATCGGCTATCTGAGCACCACCACCAGCGACACGGCGACGACGCAGACGGTTCAGTTTCTGGACACGGGCGTGCAGTTGTTCTTCCGGCCGTTCGTGTCGGCCAACGGCGAGATCCGCATGGAACTCAAGCCCAGCGTCTCGTCGGGCTCGCCCCGCAACGTGAGCGTGGGCACCGGCACCACCAGCGTGGTGGACGAGGACACCCAGTCCATCGTGACCAACGTGCTGGTGCGCGACGGCATGACCATCGTGCTTGGCGGCCTGTTCAAGGAGACCACCCGGGCCAGCCGCAGGCAGGTGCCGGTGCTGGGCGACATCCCCATCATCGGCGCGGCCTTCCGCGGGCACGACGACAACACCACGCGCGACGAGTTCATTTTTCTCATCAAGCCCAGCATCGTGACCTACGCGAACGCGGCGATCAGCGGCCAGAACGGGATCGAGACGGTGAGCCGCGTGCGGGCCGGCGCCCGCCAGGGCCTGCTGCCCTGGAGCCGCGAGAAGATGACCAGCACGCTGAACGTGGAGGCCGAGACGGCCGCGCGCGGCGGCGAGAGCGACAAGGCCTTGTGGCTGCTGCAACGCTCGCTGTCGCTCAACCCGCGCCAGCCCGAGGCCTACCAACTCCGCGAGAAACTCACCGGCATGCGCGAGGACTGGCCGAGCCGCTCGTTCTTCGACCTGCTGCTGGATGAGCAGGTGGGCAAGCGGCTTGAGGCCGTGCCCCCGGCCCCCGCGCCGGCCCCGGACCTGACGCCCGGGGGCAGCGCGCCGATCCCCGAGCGCCCGGTGGACCCGCGCGAGCCGCTGAACCACGCGGCGGACCCGGTGCCGCAGAGCACGCCGATCTCTCTGAACCCAGGCGCGGCACAGCCCGCACAGGCAACCGGCGGCGCGGCACCCGCATCGAACCACACGGTGGCGAACGCATCCGCCCCGGCCGAGGCGATCGCGGGCGCGTTTCCCCCACCGCCCGCGGGTGTGGGCATGATGGCGCCGCAGAGCGCCACCCAGATGCTCGGCAACTCGGAGCGGTTGCTGGCGGCGCTGGCGCGCACGCCGGGCGCCGGCGGCAGCGCCAGCAGCGCCGCCTCGTGGGCCTTCCTGCGCGGGCTGTTCGGCACGCTGCCCGACCCGAGCGTGGCGAACGTGCCGGAAGAGAACAAGTAGTGGCGCACATGCAATGACGCGCCCGACACCGGCCGCCTGTTGTCTGAAGCCTGACGCCTGAAGCCTGAAGCCTGAAGTCGTTGAAAGGGAGCACGCATGACTCGCATCACCACCCGTCGGGTTCTGGGTCTGGGTCTTTGTGTCGGCCTGCACGCGCTGGCCGGGTGCGCCGGGCACGGCGAGCACACCAGCGCGCACATCAGCGACGCGAAACTCAAGATGGCCGCCATGAAGGCGGGCGTGGACTGGCAGATGGGCCAGGAGCAGTTTCTGGCCGGGGAACTGGACAAGTCGCTGCGGAGCGTGGACAACTCCATCGAGATCGCGCCGCAGATCGCCAAGAGCCACCTGCTGCGCGGGCGGATCATGATCGAGCGGGGGGAACTGGAGGAGGCCCGCAAGAGCCTGACCACGTCGGCCCAACTGGACCCCAAGGGCGCGGACGCCCCGTACTACCTGGGCATCGTTCACGAGCGCTTCCGTCAGCACGAGGCGGCGCTGGGGTTTTATCGCCGCGCGATCGCCAACGCACCCTCGAACGCGCAGTATGTGGTGGCCGCGTCGGAGATGCTGGTGCAGATGAAGCGGCTGGACGAGGCCGAAGCCGTGCTGAACACGCCGCACGAGTCGCTGGTGCATAACTCGGCGATCCGGCACACCCAGGGCCAGTTGGCCATGGTGCGGGCGGACTATTCGCGGGCCTCGCAGTTGCTGGAGGAGGCGCGGTTGCTGGCCCCGGACGACACGGCGATTCTGGAGAGCCTGGTTCAGGCACAGTTCTCGGCCGGTCAGTTCGCCGAGGCGGAGTACAACATCGCGGGCTTGCTGAAGCAGAAGGGCGAAGGGCCGCGGCGCGACCTGATCCACATGCGGGCCACGTGCCTGGAAAAACTCAACCGCGTGAGCGAGGCCCGCTCGTTGCTCCTGGAACTGACCACCGATGAGGGCGGCCAGCGCGACATCAAGGCGTGGGTGGCGCTGGGTGAACTCTCCGCGCGCACGAAGGACTATGCCCGCCTGCGGCTGGTGGGCACACGGCTGTGCGCCCTCGCGCCGGACCGGCCCGATGGCTACATGATGCGGGCCATGGCCATGCAGGCCCAGGGCGACCTGCCGGGCGCGCTCAGGGCGCTGGAGCCGGCCACGCAGTTGCCCAGGCCCGAGGCGCAGAGTTTCGTGCTCAGGGGCATGATCCTCACCGACCTGGGACGCGCGAGCGAAGCCAAGGCCGCCTTTGAGGCCGCGCTGCGGCTGAGGCCCGACGATGCCCGGATGGGCGGGCTGCTGAGCACGGTCAACCTGCCGCAGCCGATCGCGGTGCATAGCGATCGGTAAGGCTTTCCTCCCGAATCTCGTGGCACAGCCTTGCAGGCTGTGTCCTACCGGACCTCCCGGTAGGGAGCGTGCCAGTTTCACGAGGTATGGAGCCACAGCCTGAAAGGCTGTGCCACGAGAAACCGGAGGACGGAGGCTATTCCTCGCTCTCGCTCTTCCCGCCCGCGGCCACGGTGGCCGCGGACTGGGGCTTGGCGGCCAGACGCACCCTGAGTGTTGAGGCGCGCACCTCTTTCATGAGGTCGGGGTTCTCCTTGAGGAACTTTTTGGAGTTCTCGCGGCCCTGACCGAGTTTGAGGTCGCCCATGGTGAACCACGCGCCCGACTTGTCGATGACGTTGGCGGCCACGGCCATGTCGAGCAGGTCGCCGGCGGTGGAGATGCCCTCGTCGTACATGATGTCGAACTCGGCATCGCGGAAGGGCGGGGCCACCTTGTTCTTGACGACGCGGGCCCGGGTGCGGCTGCCGACGGTGATATCGCCCTCTTTGATGGCGCCGGTGCGGCGCACGTCGATGCGGACGGAGGAGTAAAACTTGAGGGCCCGCCCGCCGGGCGTGGTCTCGGGGCTGCCGAACATCACGCCGATCTTCTCGCGGATCTGGTTGATGAAGAGCACGGTGCAGTTGGAGCGGGCGATGACGCCGGTGAGTTTGCGCATGGCCTGGCTCATGAGGCGTGCCTGCAGGCCCATCACCGCGTCGCCCATCTCGCCCTCGATCTCGGCCCGGGGGATGAGCGCGGCGACCGAGTCGATCACGATGATGTCCACCGCGTTGGAACGAACGAGCATTTCGCAGATTTCAAGGGCCTGCTCACCGGAATCGGGCTGCGAGACGAGGAGATCATCAATGTTCACGCCGATCTTGCGGGCCCACGAGGGGTCGAGGGCGTGCTCGGCATCGATGAACGCGGCGATGCCCCCCTCCTTCTGGGCGTGGCTGGCCACGGTGAGGGCGAGGGTGGTTTTGCCGCTCGACTCAGGGCCGAAGACCTCCACGATGCGACCCCGCGGGATGCCCTTGCCGCCCAGAGCAAGATCGAGCGAGAGCGCACCGGTGGAGATCCCGGGGATCGCCAGGTAGGCGTGCTCGTCGAGTTTCATCAACGAGCCTTTGCCGAAGGCCTTTTCAATCTGCGCCACCGTGGTGCTCAGGGCCTGGAGTTTTTCCTTGCTGATGACGGGCTTGGCGGGCGGAACGGGGGCCGCGGGCGCAGCCGCGGCGGGCTGGCCGGGCCTGGGCGCACCGCCAGCAAGGCCCAGCGCAGGCTTGACGGCCTTGTCGTCGACCTTGATTTCGATGGGGGCCTTGGGCTTCAACGAGCCGGTGGAAGCAGGAGCCACAGGAGCCACAGGAGCGAGAGTAGCAGCACGAGACATACGAACCACCTTTCATTACCGGAGCGTGGCCGCGGCGGTGAACACAGACATGCTGTGCCACACGCGGGTACACCGGGGACCGGCGGGGGCGATGCTCAGCACCAACGCGGGGCTGAACGATCCATCAGGGACGCGCCGGGCGTGAGCCTGACAGAATGACCTTACAGGCCCGCAACAGGATTGTCAATGTACGGTACTTGATTGTGGATAAGTTCGGCGTTTGTACTGACAACACGGTGTCAGTGCCACCGACTGGCTGTGCAAGCAAGGGTTTTCCACAAGTTGTCCACGCACGGGCTGCGACAACTCCAGCAAGCACGCCGCGTCGTCCGGCCACGCCCGCTTGTGCGGGCGGCAAGACAGCGCGAACGCCGATACTCACGCGGTGCAGGCACCTGTGAGCAATCAGACCAAACCGGCGCGGGCCGGGCAAGCCGATCGTGCCGCGATCGTGCGCTTGCATGAGGCGCGCAAGCCCTGGGCGCTGGTCCCGCATGCGCTGCGATACCTCGCCGCGATGCCCGACGATGTGGAGATTCGCGGGCTGCTCGTTACTCACTTCCTCCAACTCGGCCTCGCCACGCCGGCCGGGGAGCACGCACAGGCGTTGTCCCCTCCAGCCGGCGCGGCTCTCTTGCACGCGGCCGCGAAACTGCCGCACGATCAGGTGGCCGCGGGCACGCGTGAGGAGACACTCCGGCGCAACGTCGCGATGCTGGGTGCGGCGGCGGGGCCCATCGAACCTTTCATCGCCGATTGGATTGGCGGCACGGCGCAGGAACAATGGCTGCGCTGTGGCGATGGGACCATCGTGGTGAGACCGGCCGAAGGGCCGCTGGAGCGGGGCTTCACGATCTTTGAGGATGCCGCGGGGTTTGCACGATCGCTGCCCCTGCGTGCGCCCGAGGCGGTTGCGTATCTGGACGGGCTTTCGCACGCGGCGGTGCTGACGCGGCTGGCGGCGATCTCGCCGCGGCACGGCGATGGATTCTGGCCGCGGATCGTGGTGGTGGAACCGGCGATGGACCGGTTTCTGCGTGCGATGGCAGCGCTGGACCTGCGCGGCGTGATCGGCGCTCCGCGATTGGAGTGGTTTGTCGGGGAGGGTGCGCTGGAACGGCTGGGTGCGTGGTTGCGCGGCCGGATGCACCTGGCGCTGGCGGGGCCGGTGGTGCCGGGCCAGCCACCAGCGCCGGGGCGTGCATCGGCGGTCGAGACGCTGGTGAGGCAGGCGTGCGGCGAGCAGGAGCGCGAGGCGGGGCGCGTGTCGGCGGCGGTGCGGTCGGCCGGGCGCGTGAGAGATCGGACGTGGTGGGCGAAGCGGTACGAAGAGGCATCTTCTGGTCGCGGCCAACCGCTGCGTGTGCTGATCACGACCACGCGATTCTCCACGTTCGTGCAGCACTCGGCCCGCGACATGGCCGCGGCGTTCGAGGCCAAGGGCTGCCGCGTGGAGGTGCTGATCGAGCCCGATGACGCGAGTAAACTCACGAACGTGGCGGCAGGGCAGGCGATCGAGCGGCTGAATCCGGACTTGATCGTGTGCATCAACTACCACCGCAGGAACCTGGGGGCCATGGCTCCGCCGGATGTGCCGTATGTGTGCTGGGTGCAGGACGCGATGACGCACCTGTTCAGCAAGGAGGAGGGCGCGGCGCTGGGGCCGATGGACTTTGTGGTGGGGCACCTGCACGCGGAGTTGTTCGAGCGGTTCGCTTACCCGCGGGCGCGGGCGCTGGCCCTGCCGGTGCTGGCGAGTGGCCGGAAGTTTCACGACGGGCCGGTGAGGCCGGAAGATGTCGCGCGGTTTGCGTGCGAAGTCGCCGTCATCACCAACCAGAGCGAAACGCCCGAGCGGCTCCGCGAGCGCGTGCTGCGGGCGAACGCGGCGCGGCCCGAGGTGTGCGCGATCGTGTCGCGCCTCTACCCGGTCGTCGAACGCATCGTCGAGGACTGCGAGCACGCCCCGTGCATGGATCGACTGCGGGGCGAGGCGGAGGAGCACTTGCGGGCTGCAACGGGCGGGGTGGATCCGGCCACGCTCTCGGTGCTCATCAACCATGTGGTGCTGCCGCTTGCCGATCGGATGCTGCGGCATCGGGTGCTCGAATGGGCCGCCGCGCTCTGCGACGCGCGCGGCTGGCGGCTGCATATTTATGGCCACGGCTGGGAGCGGCACCCCACGCTGGGCCGTTTCGCAAAGGGGGTGGTGGAGCACGGTGAGCACCTGCGGGCGGCGTATCAGGGAGCGCGGGCCAGCCTGCACGCATCGGTGAACTGGAACCTGCACCAGCGCGTGTTCGAGTGCGCACTCTCCGGCGGCCTGCCGATCACGCTGCGCAAGCGTGATGACCTGGTGCTGCTCGAATGGTGCGCGGCCCGGTCGATCAGCCTGCACACGCAGGGGTGGCTCTGCGATGTGGGCGACCACACGCAATGGGGCTGCGCGGCAGACCACCCACACGCCATGATGCTCGTGGCCCAGTGCCAGCGTCTGGGACTGCCGCACAACGGACGGATTCCCTGGAACCCGGCCCACTGGCTGGCCCACGGCACGCACGGGTGGGGCGGGGCCCTCGCGCCGGACACGGTGTGGTTGATGGGTGATATGGCGGAAACCACGTTTGCCAACCCCGCCGAACTGGAGCGAGTGCTGGACATGGCGGTCAACTCCGAGGCGCGGCGTGCAAGCCTCGCCGCGGGCATACGGGGCAGAGTGAAGGCGCATCTGACCTACGAGAGCGCTGCACCCGTCATACTGAACCTGATCGCGTCGTCGCTCGGCGCCAACCGCGGCCAGCCTGCCCAGCCGGGCTCAAGCGGCCCGTAACGAAGCGTCGATACCCCCGCGTGCGGGCCCCTGCCAGCACGCCCGGTGCGCCCGAGCCGCTTCATGCCAACCCACACCCCCCAACCCCGTCAGGAAGTCTGGTTCGCCCTGCCCTCAGCGAGCGTGGCCCGCTGCCGCAAGAACCTTCCGGCGTGGCGCGACATGGGCTATCGCATCGCCGTGCTGCAGGGGCGCGAGCGGGGCGAGATTCCGGCCGACATCACGCTCTGGTCGGACACCTATGAGGGGTGGCCCCACGCGGTGAACCACCTGTGCGCCCACGCGGTGCCGCGCAGGGCGAGCATCATTGTCGCCGGGGGAGACGACATGCTGCCGGACCCGGTGCGCCGGGCTGACGAGATCGCGGGGGAGTTTTTCGAGCGATTCCCGGACGGGTTTGGCATCATGCAGCCGCAGGGCGATGCCTTCAACGGCTCGCGTTACTACTGCGGCTCGCCCTGGCTGGGGCGCGGGTGGATTGATCACGCCTACGGCGGGCAGGGTCCCATCCCCGCGGGCTACCGGCACAACTGGGCCGACAACGAACTGTACTGGGTCGCAAAGTGCCTGGGCGCGCTGTGGGAGCGCCCAGACCTCTCGCAATACCACGACCACTTCGCCCGCAGCGGCGGAGAGAAGCCCGGCTATTGGCGCGAGAACGCCGAGGGCCACGATCGCGCCGATGTGCAGTTGTTCCTCGCCCGGGTCTGGGGCCGGTTTCCGGGGCACGAGCCGCGGGGCCTGGCGCGCACGTTCGATGCGGCGCGCTTCGAGCGTGAGTACACGCACGCCGCGGAGGCCTACTGGATCGCCCGGTACGGTCCCACCACTGCCGCCAACGGCCCCGCCGCGCGGCTGCTGGCCGCGCTCACCGATTGCCAGCGGCGCGGCCTGCATCGGGTGGTGTTGTTCGGGGCCGGCTCGCACACGCGGGCCGCGGCGAGCGCGCTGATGCAGCCCCCGGTCGCGATCGTGGCCATCGTCGACGAGAATCTCACGTTGCAGGGTCGGTCGCTGTGGAACTACCCCGTGGTATCGGTCGCGGAGGCCGTCAGAATGGCCCCGGACGCGGTGATTCTGAGCAGCCGGACGATGGAAGACGAGTTGGCGGCCGCGGCCATGCCGCTGAGCGCTGCGGGGGTGGAGGTTGTACGGTTGTACGCTCCCGAAGCGAGTGGGGCGAGCGTCGGCAACCCCGCCTGCTGAGGTCTGGCCCCTCTGCCTTCAGCACCCCCCCCTGCACGGCCGATAAACAAGGGGCTGGCGTGCCCTCTGGCGCTGGCGTTGTCGCCCCGTCTCGTCCCGGCTGGCCATCTGGCCCGAGCCCTCGGAACCCATGGGCCATGCGCACGTTTGACGTCTGGTATGCGATTCCCTCGGCCAGCCCGGAGCGCTGCCGGGCCACGCTGCCGATCTGGCGGGAGCGGGGCTATCGCGTCGCGGTGCTGCAGAACGTGGAACGGGCGGAGATTCCGGCCGACCTGTGCGTGTGGTCCGACACCTATCCGGGCTGGGCGCAGTCCATCAACATCCTGAGCAAGGCGATCGTGCCCGCGGCGGCTGATCTCGTCGTCTCGGGCGGCTGCGACATGCTGCCCGACCCCGACCACACGGCCCAGGAACTCGCGGCCCAGTTCTTCGAGCATTTCCCGGACGGCTTCGGCGTGATGCAGCCGCACGGCGACACGTTCCGCAACGCCCGCCACTACTGCGGCAGCCCCTTCCTCGGGCGGGCGTGGATCGATTCGATGTACGGCGGGCGCGGCCCGATGTTCGGCGGCTACCGGCACAACTGGGGCGACCTCGAACTCTACTGGGTTGCCAAGTGCCTGGGAGCGTTGTGGGAGCGGCCCGACCTCTCGCACTTCCACGACCACCCGCACCGCGAACACGAGACGGCCACGCCCGAGTGGTGGCTCAACAACGTGGAGCGGCACGACCGGGCGGATGTGGAACTCTATCTGAGCCGCTCGGCTGCACACTTCCCAGGGCACGAGCCATTCGCCCCGCCGTTTCCGCGCCGGTTCGACCCGCGCCCGCTGCTGGCCGACACGGCGCGGCTCGCGCAGCGCCACCATGACACGCTCTACGGCGGGGAGAATGACAACGTGGCGCTGGTCCGCATGAGCGCCGCGCTGCGGACGCTGGCTGAACACGGCCCGGGGCCGGTGGGTATTTTCGGTGCGGGGGCCCACACACGGCGTGCCGCCGCGGCCATCGGCGACCCGCGAGCCAACGTTGCCTGCATCATCGACGACAACCCGGGCCTGCGCGGCACACGACTGGCGGGCATCCGGATTGTGTCCACGGCCCAGGCCCGCGACATGCGGCTGCGCGACATTGTGCTTTCGTCCGATGCGCACGAAGACCTGCTGTGGGAGCGCACCGCTGATTTTCGCGCTCGCGGCATCGAGGTGGTGCGCCTCTACGCGCCCGGCAAGCCCGCGCACCCCTCCGGGACCGCCCATCAAGCGGCCCCGCACGAACCGGCCGCGGCCTGAACCTGCACTTCGGAGCGACCATGCCCCTGTTCAAGTCCGATGCGTATGCGATGATGACACGCCTGATCGACCCCGGCGAACCCGCCGTCTTCATTGACGTGGGGGCCAACACGGGGCAGACGTGTCGCCGCATCTGCGACGAGTTCTTCCGCGCCACGGTCTACGCCTTCGAGCCCGCGCCGGAGACGGCCGCGCGGCTGCGGGAGCACACACGCGACCTCCCCGAAGTCCGCGTCATCGAGTCGGCCGTGGGCGACCGCACCGGCACGCTTGACCTGCACATCGCTGGCAACGACCTGATGTCCAGCGCGCTGCCGCCGAGCGAACTGGGCTCCCGCTTCTACGGACCCGAGATCGCGCCCACACGCACCGTGCGTGTGCCGACCACGACGCTGGATGCCTTCGTTGCCGCGCACGGCATTGCTCGCGTGGACATGCTCAAGATCGACGTGCAGGGCCTGGAGTGCGCGGTGCTTGCCGGCGCCCGCCATCTGCTCACGCGCGGCGACGTGCTGGCCGTGAACTGCGAGGCCCAACTGCTGCCCGAGTACGCGGGCGCTTCCACCTTTTCGCAGATCGATGCGGCACTCTCCGCCATGGGCTACACGCTCCATCAGATTCACGAGTGCTGGTCTCACGGTGCCGAGGAGCAGACCTCCTGCCTCGACGCCCTGTGGCTGCGGCACGATGCACTGGCGCGGCTGCGCGACCGGTGCGCCCTCACCACGCCGCGCACGCGATTGCTGCGGGCCGCCCGGCACGCCGCGGCGGCGGGCAAGAAATCACTCGCCGTCTACGGTGCAGGCCGGCACACGCGGGCGCTGGCACCCCACTTCGACGAGTGCGGGGTGAGGGTGTGCGCGATCCTCGACGATGGGGCCCGGACGGACGCTGCACCCATCGCGGGCAGGCCGGTCGTCTCTCCAGCCCAAGCCGCGCTGCTGGGCGTGGATGCCGTGGTCATCTCGTCCGAGTGCTATGAAGAGGAACTGTGGCAGGCCGCGGCCCCGCTGCGCCAGCAGGGGATGCTGGTCATGCCCTTGTACCGCTCGCCGTCTGCGGCCGGGCTTCCTGGGCCAACAACGATTGCCGCAAGGCCCGCGCCCGCCGACCCGGCGCGGGCCTTCCGCTACCGCGACTACCTGCGGCTCAATCAGCGCCGGCTCGATCACCTGGCAAGCCTGGACCTGCCGCTCGACGCTCGGCGGGTGCTCGAAGTTGGCGCTGGGGTGGGCGACCTCACCGGCTTCTGGCTCGATCGCGGCTGCACGGTGCGCGCCACCGACGCGCGCCCGGACCACGTGCGTCTTATCGCTCGCACGCACGCCGGGCGGCCCGGCCTCTCGCTTGCGCGGCTGGACCTTGACGCGCCGCTCCCCTTCGAGGGTGAGCCCTTCGACATCGTCTTCGCCTACGGCCTGCTCTATCACCTGCGCGACCCGGTCGCGGGCCTCGCCTGCATGAGCGCGGCGTGCGGGGGCACGCTGCTGCTGGAAACCTGCGTCTCGCCGGGCGAGAACGAGACGCTGAACCCCGTGGCGGAGGATCGGGCAGTGCCCTCGCAGGCCCTGAGCGGCACGGGCTGCCGACCCACGCGCGCGTGGGTATATGCACGCCTGCGTGAGGCGTTTCCGCACGTGTACATGCCGCGAACGCAGCCGGATCATGAGGAGTTTCCACTGGACTGGTCCGCCCGTGCGGGGCCGGCGTTGGGCGCCGATGCGGGCCGCCTCACGCGCGCGGTGTTTGTTGCGAGCCGCGAACCGATCACCAACCCCAACCTGATCGAAGGCGTGCCCGAGCATCAGTCGGCCTGCGCGCCGGCTGCGGTGCAACTCGCAGCGGTCTGATCCCGCCTCCCCACGCCCCCCCACGCCCCCACCGCCTCTCGGCCGGCGCGAACAACGGAGTCTTCCATGAATGTTCTGGTCACGGGTTCCTCCGGCCTCATCGGCTCCGAAGCCGTCGCGTTCTTCGATTCGCTCGGCTTCCGTGTGCTGGGCGTGGACAACAACATGCGGGCCGACTTCTTCGGCCCCAAGGGAGACACCACGGCCAACCGCCAACGGCTTGAGGCCAGGTGCCGGAACTTCACGCACATCCCGCTCGATATCCGCAATCGCGAAGGCGTGGTGCTGCTGATGCAGCGCGAGCCGATCGACCTGGTCATCCACGCCGCGGCTCAGCCGAGCCATGATCTGGCCGCGAGCAGGCCGTTTGACGACTTTGACGTGAACGCGGTGGGCACGCTGAACCTGCTGGAGGCGACGCGCCGCCACCGGCCCGACGCGGTGTTCATCCATGTTTCGACGAACAAGGTGTACGGCGATGGGCCCAACCGCATCAAACTCAAGGAACTCGACACGCGCTACGACTACGCCGACGCGGCTTACGAACACGGCATCGCCGAGACCTTCTCCATCGATCAGAGCCTGCACTCGCTCTTCGGCGCCAGCAAGTGCGCCGGCGACCTGATGGCCCAGGAGTACGGCCGCTACTTCGGCATGAAGACGGGCGTCTTCCGCGGCGGGTGCCTCACCGGCCCGCAGCACGCGGGGGTTGAACTGCACGGCTTCCTGAACTACCTGGTGCTCTGCGCCATGCGCGGGGCACCCTACACCGTCTTCGGCTACAAGGGCAAGCAGGTGCGCGACCAGATTCACTGCCACGACGTGGTACACGCCTTCTGGCAGTTTGCCCAGAACCCGCGCCCCGGCGAGGTCTACAACCTCGGCGGCGGCAAGGCCAACGCGGCCAGCCTGAACGAGTGCGTGGAACTGATCGCGGCGTACACCGGCAAGCGGCCCACGCTCACGTACAACCCCACCAACCGCGTGGGCGACCATATCTGCTACTACTCCGACATGCGCAAGTTCATGGGGCACTACCCGCAGTGGAAGTTGACGTATTCCCTCGAGCAGATCGTGGAGACAATCGTGGGCGCGATGACCGACCTGGAGGCCGTCGCGGCGTGATCAGTCCTTCCGCGGCCCGCGGCCGGGCGACCTCACGCTCTCCGCATCCATGTCACCAACTTATCGGTTTCTCCGAGTGTCTCCACCGCCAGGTCCGCTCCCGCCTCGCGCAACTCGGCCACGGAGAACTTCCCCGTCGCCACCGCAAGGCTGCGGCACCCGTTCACCCGCGCGCAGCGCACGTCAAAGGGCGTGTCGCCTATCACCACCACGCGGGCCGGCTCCACCGCCCGCCCGTGCAGCGCGGCGTACTTGGTCATCGCGCTCATGGGCAGGTCGTCGCGCGTCGGCGGCGTGCTGGTGGATTCATCTCCCCAGGCGTTCACGCGGAACACACCGGGGTCAAACCCCGCCGCGGCCACTTTCATCGTTCCCGTTTCAGCAAAGTTGCCGGTCAGGAGGCCGATCGTGGTGCCCGGCAACTGCGAAGTCGCGCGCACGAGTTCGTGCGTGCCCAACTTGGCCCGGGTCTTGTCGCGGTGCTCCTCCATCACGCGCGGCATATGGCCCGCGTAGCCCGCGCGAAACCTCGCCATCGCCTCGCGTGTCGGCTCGATCTGGTGGCGTGCGAGCAGATCGGCCATGATGAGCACATCCAGCCGCCCGGCGAAGTCGATGCCCGAGATGTCGAACGACGGGTGAAACAACTCCCGTCCCGCCTGCTCGAGGGCCACCAGGCCCGCGCCGCCGGTGGAGAGGAGCGTGCCGTCGATATCGAAGAGAATGAGCATGGGCGGAGAGCGTAGGTTGGCGTGCCGCGCCGTCAGGCCCGCAGCGCTACCGAACCGTGCCGCGTGCGATAACCCGCGGGAGCACGGATGCGGACGTGCCCAGTCTTCCAGGTGGGCGCACGTGTACGGCGTAACCAGGGCCGGACGTGGCGTGCCGCGTGTTCGCGCGCATACTCAGCGTGCCGACGGTGCCCCTGCCTTCGGCGACACCGCTGGTCGCGCCCACCGCGACCGCGGCATGGAGGGTTGAGAGTATGAAGAACGGAATCGCTTGCATCGTGTTGTCCACCGTCGCCGGCCTGGCCACCGCGGCCCACGCCGATCTGACGTTCAGTTTCGCCGACCCGGTTCCCGGGCGGCAGTTGATCACCACCGCCAACGCCGGCGGCCCGGGCCTCGCGCTGGTTTCTTACGACCCGCTCGCCCGCATGCGGTTCCTGGTGGATGGCTCCACCGAACCGATGGCCTTCGAAGCCCTCTTTGATGATGCCCGCCTCTCGCTCGCCCTGACGCTCGGCCCGGCCGTCACGTCCGGCGGCATCACGACGGCCTCCATCTTCGGCTCCTTCGCCATCTCCGATGCCACGGTGGCCGGACCCGCGGGCATCATCGTGAGCGGCGTGGCGGCCGATGGCGCGTTCGTCCGCATCGGCGGCACCAGTTCCATCCTGTTCAGCACCGAGACGGGCTTTGGCTACTCGGCCGGCCCCCGCCTCGCGGCTCTGCTCGCGCCCGATCGCGCCATCAGCGACCCGATGGAAGCAGTCTTCACCGTGACGGGCATCAGCGTGACCGGCGGCGGCCCGCTCCTGAATCAGGACGGCTCCTTCCGCTCCTTCACCGCCAACGCCAGTTTCTCGGGCAACTCCGCGGTTGAGAACCGCATCGTGCCCACGCCCGGCACCGCCCTGCTCGCGGCCAGCGGCGCGCTCATCATGGCCCGCCGCCGCCGCGCCTGAACCGAACCTCGTTCCCCGACGCACGCGGCCTGAGCCGCGGACTCCAAGCCCTTCCCGGCGCGGGGTCCGCGGCTCGGATCAAGAACCCGGCGGGCAGCGCGTCGCCCCGAAATCAGGCCCGTTCGGCCAGGTGCGCCCGTGTGCGATAGCGCATCACCACGGTGCCCGCGCTATCAGCGTGCCTTGCGTGCAACGCTCGCAGTGCCGCCACCGCCCCCGCCGCCGCGTCGCCCCGCTTGGGTGTGTAACTCGCGCTCATGGCCCGCGCGATCAGCCCGCCCTCGTCCAGCCTCTGCTCGTAGGCCTCCTCCACCACCCGCTCGTTCACGAACAGGCCCGTCGCCTGCAAGCCTGGCGACACGCGCTCGTCGATGCGGTCGCACTCGCCCTTGGATGCCCGGCTGAGAATCCGCCCGTACTCCGCCGTGAACATGTCGCGCTCGTCGCGGTCGTTCCACACCAACGCCACCCGACCGCCGGTGCGCAGCACGCGTGCAAACTCCCCCAGGGCCTCGCGCGGCCGCAGCCAGTGAAACGCCTGAAAGCACGACACAACATCCACGCTCCCGTTCGGCAGGCCGGTGGCTTCGCCGGTGGCATCAATGAAACGAACCAGCCCGTGCGGCTCCGCCGCTTCACGCATGGCACCATTGGGCTCGATCGCCAGCACACGCGTGCCGCGCTCGGCGAGCAATCGCGACGAAATGCCCGTGCCCGCGCCAACATCGGCCACGGTGAGCGCGGCCGGGTCGTCAAGCCCGCGAAGGACCGCGTCGATGATCGCGGGCGGGTATGACGGGCGTGCCGCGGCGTAGTCTCGCGCCCGGTCGGCAAAGCGGCCGGTGGGGTCTCGCTCGTGGCCGGCAACCCAAGGCGCGTTCTCGCCGGGTACGTCCGCGGCACTCATGCGCCGCCTCGGGGTTGGTCCTCGTCAAACCGTTGCCGGGCCCGGCGCTTGGCCGCGAGAAGCCCGCGCTCGTCCGGCGGAGCGGGCTCTGCCGCGCTGGCTGGGTGGCCTGTCGCGTCCGGTGCGGTGAATCCGCCGTCGGTGCTGGGCCGCACGGCAGCGGCTGAAGGGGCGGGCGTGGCGGTGCCTGCTCCGGCGCGAGTCTTACGACGGCGGAGAGACTGGTCGTGCGCGAGTTGGTCCGCATCCTTGTCTGAGAGAGCGGTCGTGGCCGAATCCAGGCGGACATCGGTGCGGTCTCCGGCGCGGCGAAGGGTGGCAAGAGCGGCGCTGGCACGGGCACCGCCCCTGCGCAGGGCGCGGTCCAGTGCCGCGTCCTCGCTCGGGTCAAGCAGGCGATCCCACGCCACACGGCGCATGGCGACATCCAACAAGAGCGCCGCCACCACCCACGGCAGCAACCACGGCCACAGCGGCAGGCGGCTCTGCCGCGCCACCATGCCGGTGCGATCAAACAGCACGCCAGGCCCAGGCGAGGCATCCAGCACGCGCCCGCCCGTGGCCGCGGCGATCTGCGTCAGCAGTTGGTCATCGGAGCGGAAGGAGCGGAACTCGTCGCCGGCGGAGCGTGTGGCCGCGGTAATCATGGGGGCAATAGCCGGGGCTGTGGGCACAGCGCTCTTGCCGGAGATGGTGGCCACATACGTGCCCGGGTCCGGCGCGGGCACGGCGGCTTCGTACACGCCGGGACCGGTCTGGTCGAGGCGCACGTCGGCGCGGCCCCCCCCGGGGCCGTACACGCCGCCCGTGAGCGCGAGCCCGTCCAGCGGCTTGCCCGCCTGGTCCACGGCCTCCACGCGCAGGTTCAGGCGGTCGCCCACCACCTCGGCCGTGGCGTCGGCCAGGCGCTGGCTGGCCTGGCGCGATATGCCGCGTGCGATCGCCGTCCACAAGGCCTGATAGCCGGGCCAGTCCAGCCAGGGCGCGGCCCACTTGTGGGCATCGCTGGTGAAGACCGCCACGCGCCCCAGGCCCGCCTGCCAGTGGGCCAGCACCGGCTCGCCCTGCGGCGTAACGATCGGGTTGAGAACCGTTTTGTCATCGCGCGGGGCGGTGAGCGAAAGGCCCAGCAGGCTGGGCATGGCGCCCTCGCGTTCGAGGGCGAGCACAAGCGGGTCGCTCGGGTCCACGAGGATCGGCGCAAACGGCTCCTCGCGTATCAGCGGCGTGCGGACCACCTGGACGGCACGCAGGAAGACACGCGGCAGCAGGCGCGGGTCGGTAACCGGGTAGAACGTGCCGCCGCCCGCATCCGACACCTCTTCCATCCCGGCCGCGTCGGCCTGATCGCCCACGGCGATGGTCGAGACCTTGATCCCCTGAGATGCCAGCCCCTTGGCGATTCCCTGGAGGCTGGATCGCCCCTGCGAAAGTCCGTCGGAGAGCACGATGACGTGCTTGACTTTCGCCTCAACCTTGGCCAGTTGCCGTCCCGCCTCGATCAAGGCGGGCGGCAGGTTGGTGCCCCCGCCCGGCTCGATCGCCAGAATCTCCTTGGCGGTCTTCTCCGGGTCTTTGTTGCGGGCCAGCGGCACCACCTCGCGGTACGAACTGCTGAACGCGATCACACCGAGCAGGTCGCCCGAATCCAGCGTGCGCGAGGCGAGCGCCGCACCCTCGTTGGCCACCTCCTGCTGCGTGCGCCCCGTGCCGCCGATGCGCCAGCCCATGGACCCGGAGCAGTCCATGACGATGATGACCGCCGCGGCGGGCACGACGAGTTTCTCCGGCAGTTCCAGTTTCACGGGCAGGATCGGTTCGAGCGGCGAGCCGCGGAAGCCGCCGCTGGCGAGCGTGTCCGGGCCTCCGATGAGGACCAGGCCCCCACCCAGTTCGGTGGTGAAACGCACGAGGCGCTCCATGCCGTCTTGCCCGAGGGCATAGGCCGCGACGTTCTGGAGAATCACCAGGTCGTAACTCTGGAGTTGGAGCATGTCGGCGGGCACGCCCTCCGGGGCCACCACCTCCACCTCCAGGCCGCTCTCGCGCAGAGCCGCGGCGAGTGTTTCACCGGGTCGGCCCGGCGCGCCGCCGTCCACGCCATCCACCAGCAGCACCGCGCCCGTCGCGGGCGACACGGCCACGGCCTGGGCACGGTTGTTCACCACCCGCACGGGCACCGGGCCCTGCGCCGGCTCGAACAACGCCTCAAAGCGATGCACGCGCCCCGCGCCCACGGGCACACTCACCACTTCCACGCGCCGGCCCGGCTGCAACTCCACAAACCGGCCACCGCCGGCCTCGTCGCCGATGCGGGCCTCCTGACCATCCACCAGCACGCGGAGCGTGCCCCGCGTCGGCCCCGCGGCGCGCAGCGCCACCCGGAGCACGGCCAGGGTGCCGCTGGGCACCTTGGCCGGGGCATCGAGCGACTCGATGACCACGGCATCGTGGACCTCGTAGTGCAGGGGCAGCACATCAATCGGCACGCCCGCCGCGCGGGCCGTGCCGGGCGAACGCACGCCGCCCGCACCGCCGCCGGCTTCAAGGGCGGCGGCGAGCGCATCGCCGCGCGTCTGGTTGCCGTCGGAGACCAGCACAATGCGGCGCTGGGCATCGGGCGGGAAACTCGCCAGCGCCAGGCGGAGTGCCCCGGCGATGTCCGTCCCTTCGCGCATGCGCGTGGGCAGAGCCCGCTCGGCGATCTCGTCGCGGAGGTCATCTGACGGGCGACCCTCACTCCGCGCCCCGGCTGGCGGCGAGGGCGCGAGCACCACCGTGCTCTCACCATCGAACGCGACGATGCCCAGCAGGTCTTCCGGGCCGCGCCGGCCGCCCCCGGTGCCGGTCGCGGCGGCCCGCTCCACCCACGAACGTACCGACGCGATCACCGACTCTGACACCGCCCCGTCGCCGTCAGCCCCCGCCGATTTCAGCGGCGGGACAAAGGCCCGCACGCTCTCAGACACATCCAGCACGGCCACCACCGCCAGGCGGTTGGTGGTGCGATGGGCGGTGGCACCCGCGAGCATGGCCGCGATGAGGGCGATGAGGGCCGCGCGCACGATCACGCTGGTCCAGCGACGCAGGGCGCTCATGCCGCGCAGCCACGCGAGGCCCGACCACGCGATCGGCACGATCAGCAGCAGGATCCAGAGAAGTTCGGGCTGGTCAAACCGCAGCGACATCGGGAGGACCGTAGACCAGGAGCATGAACGGGGCATCGCGCGAGCGCCACCGGCGCGCCGCGCGGGTGTTCACTTGCCGTCGGGCTTCTTCGCGGGCGCGGCACCCCGCCCTGGCTCGGCCAGCGCGTCGGGCAGGCGCTTGAAGTACCGTCGCAACACCCCGTCGAAGCGCGGCGGCACGGTCCGCTCCTCGATGGCCTTCTGCCCGTTGGCCGCGGCGGCACGGAGAATGCCCGCGGCCTCTTCGCTCGTGGCACCGCCCGTGAGGCCCGCGCCGTCGGCACCCTTGGCGGTTGGATCGCCGAGCCACTCGGCCACCACGCGATCGCGGCCGGTGCGCTTCGCGTCGATCTTGCCCCGCACGTCCATCGCGGGAGCATCCGCGGGCAGCGTGGGCATGGGCTTGTCGGCCGTGGATGCAGGAAGCGGCCCGCCGGATGTGCCCGGTTCGCGTTGATCGCGCGATGGCGTGCCCGCAGCGCCGCCACCAGCGCGGTTGAGTCTGCCCCCGCCGGGAGCATCCGGCTCGGGGTTCGGGCCGGGCGCACCCGTGGCACCGTTCGGGACATCGGGGGTGTTGGGCGGGGCTGGCGGGGGCGGACCCCCGGCACCGTTCGTCTCGTCGCCGCTGGGGGTGTCCTTGCGGCCGCGGCCCTGGTCATCGCCCTGCCCTTGCATGTCTTTGGCAAACTCCTCGGCGAGTTTGCGGAGTTGTTCCCGCTGCTCGGGCGAGGCCTGCTCGAACATCTTCTGCGCACGCTCGGCAAGGTCCTTGGCCGTTTGCTCGTTCTTGGCCGCCTGCTGGCCAAGGCGTTGCAGGTCGCCCAGGCGGTCGCGCAGGGCCCTGAGCGTTTCCGCCGAGGGCAGTTGGGGCGGGAGTTGCGGGGGCATGTTTGGAGACTCGCCCCCTTGCCCGGAGGCAGCGCTCGGCTCGGAGTGTGCGTTGGGCCGGGCATCCGGGTTGGACTGCTCACCCACTTGCGGGGCACCCTGGGGCTTCCCGCCCGGCCGGTCCGCACCCTGTTGATCGCGCTCGGCACGCTGGGCCGCACCAGACTGCTCACCCGGCGGTGCTGCGGGCTTGGACTTATTCCCCTGCTCGCCGCCGGACCCACCGGCCGCGCCGGGCTTGCGCTCGCCTCCCTGCGGCTGCTGTCCGGGTGCGTTCGGCTGCTCGGCAGGCGTGCCCCCTCTCCCCTCACCCTGCGGGTCCTTCGGCGTCGGCGCGGCAGCACCGCCCTTCTCCTCACCGCCCGCATTGGCGGGCTTCCCCTCACCCCCGCCCCCCTGCTTCTCCGGCGCTCCATCAGCCGACTTGTCGCTCACGGGCGGCGGCGGGCTCGACTCCTTCGACTCGAATGTTCGCTTCGTGGGCTCGTCATCCACGCCTTGCGGCTGCGGCACCGCGCGCGGCGTGCCGGGCTCGCCGGCACCCGAAGCGGGCGGTTGCGGGTCGTTGGGCTGCGCGGGCGATGGCGGCCGGGTCGGTTCGGAGGAGGATGATGGCTGCGGTGCCGCGGGTTTGGGAGGCTCGCGAAGTTCGCGTGCGGCGCTCTCCAGGGCCTCGGCCATACGCGGCTGTGCTTGCGACTCAGGCGGCTGCGGCGGCGTGGCGGACCCGTCTGGTGGCGCATCAGGCCCCGTGCTCGGGGCGGATTCGGCCGGTGCCGCGACCGCGTCCCGAGCCTTGGCCGCTTCGCGCAGGCGTTTAGCCATGTTCGCCAGTTCGCTCGCCACCACCGCGCGATCCGCCGGCGACATGCTCTCCAACTGACGGGCCAGTTCGTCGGTCGCGGCCTTGGCCGCGTCAAGGTCGCCGCGCTCGAGGGCGCGGGCGAGTGCGGACTGATTGCCGTCCGCCGCGTCCGCCCCCGCGCGGGCCGCGGCCTCGCGCAGACGGTCTCTCGCCTCGTCTACGTCCGCTTGCTCGGCCGCGGCTCGCACACCCAACGCCTGCGAAGCCTTCGCCGCGACGTTGCCCGCGGCGGCCTGTGCCGCGGGGGCGCTCACCCTCCCTTCGCCCAGTTCGCGTTCGATCTCGGCAAGTTGGCGCGCGGCCTGCTCCAGGGCCGGATCGGGCGGCTTCGCTCCGGCGGCCGGCGCGGCCGTGGCCGCTGGCGCGGGCCTTGCCGCGGCACGCAAGGCGTCGATCTCCTTCAAGGCCTCCACGCGCTCGCGCGTGGCCACGGCGGCACGTTGCACAGCCTGCTCGCGCGCGGGCAGCCACGGGCCGGGCGGTGCCCACAGGCAGACCGCGCCGGCCGCGACCACACACGCGAAGGCCCACCACCAGCGCGGCAACCAACGCACCGGCGCCAGCGCGTCGAGCCGCAAGCCCGACGCGCTGCGTGCCGCGTCGTTCATCAGCAGAGCCACGAAGGCGGGGTCGTTTTCGGACTGGATGGACCCCTCGCCCAGACTGAGCGCGCTGGCGAGGCGGTCGTGCGTGCGCAATCGTGCGTCGAGCGTGTGAGCAGCGTTCAAGAGGTTCGGCCGCCCCACGACCGACCAGACCAGGCCGGCCAGAAGGCCCAGGCCCACGCCCGCGACCAGGCCCAGCCAGGGGCTCACGTTCGCCCCCAGCGCGCCCATCAGCAGCGCGCCAGCCGCGCCCAGCACCGAACCGGCGAGTGCGCCCAGGCCCAGGCGATCCACCCCGCGTGCCAGCGCCAGGCGGCTTCGGGCCTGCCTCGCCTTCGTGATCACAGCCAGCGGCACGGGGGTTGCCATAGCGGCCACATGGTATTCGGGCACGAGCGTGCGTTGCCCCGCCCGGGCAGGCCGGGATCAGTGCTTGGATTCGACGTTCCTGAGCAAACGTGGCAGCGCCGCCGCGGCCTTTTCACTCAGGGTTGGTGAGGCCACGAGCCAACGCACGCACGAGCCCGGCGCGGCATCGGCATGGGCATCGCGGGCGATCCACAGCACCGCACCCACCTCCGGCCGCTTGGCGAGCCAGGCGACCACGATGTCTCTGGCGGCCTCGCCCGGAACGGTGTTCAGGCCCACAGCGCTGCGCAGTTCGGCGGTCAGGCGGTCTGTGGCGTTCATGCGTTCGCGCCGATCGTCGGCCCGGCTGCCCGCCGCATCATCGGCGGGGGCGAGGGCGGGCTGGTCCACGCTCGAACCGAGCAACTCAAAGCCATGATCGGCAAGGTTGGCGTACCCCGCGCGCAGGCCGCCGAGCACTTCCTCGTCAAACGCTGCGGGCTCCTGCACCACCAGCACCGCCACGCCGCGCCCTGTATCGGGCGCGATCACGCTCTGCGCGGCTTGGTCCTTGGCGCGCTGGCGACGAGAGGCCCGATCCGTCGCGAGCGCTGCGCCCGGCTTGGGCGCGCTCAGGTCCGGCAGGCCGTCGATCACCAGACGCGTGTTGGCCAGCGCGGCATTCGCAACCGCGAGCGCTTCGTCAACCGCGTCGGCCTCGTTCGCTTGGCTCACCACCACGCGAGCGTCGCGCCGGCTGCCGCCGCCAAACGCCATGATCATCGTGCCCACGAACACGGCCCCCAGCACGGCGATGGACGCGGAGCCCACGCCCCAGTTCACACCCGTGTGCACCTTCGCGCTGCGCGTCAACCGGCTCTGGGCGCGGCGCTGCCGCTCTCGCACGCGCGCCCGCGCGCTCGCCAACTGCTCGGCGGCGGTCTTGCGGCCGGCCCCAACCCCCACGGCCATGTACGGACGCGGCGTGCGTGCCGCGCCCGCAACGTCTGCCTGCCCCGCGGGCGAAAAACGGCCGACCGGCGGCGGCACGGGTGAACCCGGCAGCGGCGGCGGCATCACGCCCGGAGTGATCGGCGGAGGATTCCGCCCGTAGACCGCATCAGCGCCCAGGGCCGCGGCACCCGCGCCCGCGAACACCTCTGCGCCAAGGCCACCCTCGCGCACGCTGGGCAGATCGGCCGGACGAACACCCGCCAGCCGCCCCTCGCGCGCGGCCAGCACCACCACCGTCAGATCGGCGAGCATCGCCGCGGCGGTCGGGTAGCGCTTGTCGTAGTCGGTCATGGCGCGGCGCACGATCCACCGCACCGCCTCCGGGCACGCCTTGCTGATCTGCGAGAGGCCGCCGTGCGCGGGGAAACTGTTCTCGATCAGCGAATACATCACGGCCCCCGCGCCGTAGACGTCGAACTTCGCGCCGTCCACCTGATGCACCTTCACGCCGCGCAGAGCCATGCGGACCAGTTCCGGGTCGCGGAAATACTCGGTTCCGTGCGTGGTCAGCGTCATGCTCGAACGCAGGGGCGTGACCAGGCCGAAGTCCACCAGGTGGGCCCGCCCCGCGGCCACGATGATGTTGTCGGGCTTCACATCCTTGTGCCACAAGCCCGCGGCGTGATACTCCTGAAGCGTGGCCACGAGGTCGGCCACATGCGAGAGGCCGTCGGCGAGCGTGCCGCCGGCCAGACCCCCCGCCGGGCTGGCCGCGTGCAGACGCTGCGTGGCGAGCGCGAACGAATCGCCGGGCACATATCGCATCACATAAAAGAACCGCTCGGCGGTCAGGTCGTGCTCCAGCACCAGGCCCAGACGCTTGGCCGCTTCGAGGGCGCGGCTTTCACGCACGATCTGCGGGAGTGTGCTGCCCCCCTCACCGGGACCGACACCCGTGGCGGGCGACCCGGGCGTGATCTGGAAGCACTTGATGACCACATCGCCAACGGCCCCGAAGCCCATGCGCTCGAAGGCCGCGAGTTTGGAGGCGTCCGGGCGTGCGATGTACAACCGGCTGCCCGAGCCGCCGCCGGGAAGCGTGCCGACGATCTGGTAGCCCGAGAACTGCCCCGCCGGCCCCCCGCTCCCGCCCAAGGGCGATCCGGCTCGCGCTCCAGCGGCGTAGGTCGGCGGCGGCACGTTCTTCATCGCCTCCGGCACGCGCTGCTCGATCCCCTCCACCAGGCTCTTCATGCAGAACAGTCGGGCCGGGTGGCCGATCGCCAACCGGTACAGCGTGGCCCCAAGGCCCCGCACCTCACCCTGGATCGACCGCCCGTAGTGCTGCGCGGCAGACCAACGGCCCGTAACAAGGTTGAAGACCGCCAGGGGCGAGAGCACCAGCGCCGTCGCCACACCACCCACCATGCGGAAGGCATCGCCCACCATCGCCAGCACAAACCTGAACAGGTGCGCCATGAGCCACCCCAGCCCCTTGAAGATGGGCACAAGCACGAACATCACCACGAGCACCACCACCGCCAACGCCAGGCAGGCACCCACAACCATCATCAGGGGCGAAGAGGGATCGAACGACATGGTGGCCTTCCAATCAAGGCCGGACCCCGGGCGCACAGACTCGGGCGCCGGAGCCGAGCCTCAGGCTCGGGTTCCACCGGCGGGGCCTTGCTCCGCACGACGGAGTTCCTGCGACCGGTGGTAGATTTCAGCGATGGCCTCGTCGAACATCACTTCATCCATCTTGTTCGGATTCAGCGCCAGGCCGTTTCGGCTGCCCTCCTGGGCCTCTTCCCCGGTGAACGAATAGGTCGAAATCACCTCGCACAGGCGGGCCCCCAGGGCTTCCCGAACCTTGGCCAGCCGCCGGCTCACCGTGGGCTCGCTCATGCCGAGTGCCTCGCCCACGTCCTTGCCCGGCTTGCCGTCGAGGATGCGCATGCGGAAGACGGCAAAGTCGGTGAAGTCGCTGTCGCGCTCCGTCAGCCGTATCGCCGCCTCCACCTTGGCGCGAAAGAGCGCGGCCTCGTACTCCTGGTCGGGCCGGGCCGTGCTCGAAGCCACCATCCACGTCTCGTCAAACTCGCCGGAGCGCTGGCCCCCGCCGCGCTTCTGGGCGTTGCGGCGGTCCATCTCATCGCCCAGCACGTGCTTGGCGATGGCCAGCAGCCAGGTGGAGAACCTCGCCCCCTTGGCCGGGTCGTAACGGTCGATGCAGTTCGAGAGCGCGGCGAGGGTCTCCTGCGAGAGGTCTTGCACCGTCTGGGCCCCGATCCGCCCACGCCCCCACCTGGTGAGTTGGATGCGCAGCACCGGCCCGAACGTTTCCCACAACTCAAACCACGCGGCCTGGTCCTGGGCCCGCAGCCGAGAGATAAAACTGGTTGTGAGGGGGTTGAGCATGGTGGGCTGACGCGGCCACCCAAGTGTAGTGGCAAACCCCCCGGCGGGTGCTCAGGGACACGGCCGGAAAGAGTTCAGAGTGGAAAGTTCAGAGTTCAGATGGCGGGGTTTGAGGTCTGGGTCAATCTGAACTCTGAACTTTCCACTCTGAACTC
>CAZNEU010000102.1:0-2932 GCA_964571915.1 uncultured Phycisphaeraceae bacterium | reverse complement strand
TGCCGAGTTGCTGGGTGAACAGACTCGTGAGGTACACCTGCTTGTCCGAGTGGGCGAGCCAGAGTGGAGGACCGGCGCGGTCGAGCACGCGGGCATCCGCAAGAATGTACTGGCGGTCGAACGAGCGGTATGCGTACCTGGCAATCTCGCCGCAAGCCGCGCCGCGCGTGAGTTTGCTGATCGCGGTGAGTTTGTCGCCGCCCCCGCCCAAGGGCATGGGCGTGTCGCCGACCTTGTGTCCCGTGGGCGAGTTCTTGAACAGTCCGGCGCGCTCGGACGGCTCGGCCATCGTGAGCTTCTTCCACCGGCGTTTCAACACGTCCGGATCGGCGGCGATGGGCCAGAGTCGGCCTACCTTCACGCCCGACTGTTGCCACGGCATGAGATCGGTGAGCAACGGCCACTTGAAGAACTTTCCCGTGCCAGCGGGCCGCAGGGGCGCGTGCCAGCCCGTCGGGCACACCTTCCACTTCAAGCCCTTGAAGGACTTGATGGAGGCGAGTTTGGCGTACTTCGCCGCGCGGGTGCCCCGGATCGCGGCGTACTTGACAGTCCCCGGTGTGTCCTTGTCCTTCTTCCCCGTGCGCACGGCGATGCAGATGGCCACCGGCGTCTGGATGTTGAACACGTTGTCATCCTGGCGCGTGCCCCGGCCCTCGCCGCCCAGGTCGATGATGTAGACCTCGTGGCAAAGCCGCCGGAGCATCTCGCGCATGCCCACGAAGGCGTCGCCCCGGATGTAACTGGCGGCGGTGATGAACGTGGCGATGCCCGCGTTGTCGCCCTTGGCCGCCCGCTTGCCGGTGTCGAGCATGGGCGGCTGCTGAAAGACCTTCCAGATCGCCCAGCGCCAGAAGTAGACGTACAGGTTGTAGAGGTTCTTGAGGTCGCCCCCGTGCCCGGCGCGTTTGGCGGGGTCGATGAAGGCCGAGAGGATCGCGGCGTCGGGGTCGCCTTCGTCGCCCCAGCGGACCCAGCCGCCGGTGCGCGAGCGCGACTCTTGATTCAGTTCCCCCACGGCGTCGTGGCGGTCGTAGGGCGGGTTGCCGATGCAGACGATGACCGACTTCCTGTCCTTGATCTCCAGGGCGCGAGCGTGCTGCTCGGCGATGGGCTGGAAGAACTGCGGGAGCGCGGCGGGCTTGCCGAAGGGGGATTCCAGCGTGTCGGCCAGCAACACGCCCAGCCCGGCCTTGGGAATCGCGGCCCCGCGATCCCTGAGCGCGCGGGTCAGGCGCAACTCGCTGACGGCGTAGGGTCCGGTCATCAACTCAAAGCCGTGGATGTTGGCGGCGAGCGTGGTGGCCTTGGCCGCGACCGCCCCCGCGCCCTGCGACTGCTTCACCGCGTCCAGCGCGTGGTCGATCACGCCGAGCAGGTACGTCCCGGTCCCCACGGCGGGGTCCAGCGTTACCACGTCCTTGTGCGTGAAACCGCCCGCCTTGTGGAGCGTGTTCCGCAAGAGTTCGTCCACCAGGGCGACCTGGCACTTCACGACTTCGACGGGTGTGTAGTAGACACCCGAGTCCTTGCGCAACTTGGGGTCGTAGGCGGCAAGGAAGTGCTCGTAGAAGTAGAGCCACGGGTCTTCGGTGCTGCCCTTGACTTGGCCCGCGCCCGGGTGCATCGCCCCTTTCGGGAACGCATTGATGACGCGCTGGAGCAGGACCAGCGACGGCTCGATCTCGGCCCGGCTCTTGGCGTCGGTGAGCACTTGCAACGCCCGCGACAGGAGCGCGTGCCCGGCATCGAGCTTGGCGGTCGCCTTGGCGATGTCCGACACGTCGGCCCCTTCCGACCGAGCGAGCAGGATGGCGAATGTGACGGTCTGGGCGTAGGCATCAGCGAACCGCTCATCGGAGGCGTCGGGGAAGAGGAGCGACCGCCAGTCCTTGGCCAGCGAGACCAGCGGCGAATCCGGGTCGCGGAGCGCATCGGCAACATCTTCGCGCAGCAGGCGACACAGCGGCGCGAGGAGTTCGGCCTGTTCCTTGGGCTTCTCGGGCACGATCGGCTGCCACGCCAGCAAGCGGGTCACGATCGAACGGAAGAGTTCCCCGTCCGCATCGGCAACACCCTTGGCCCCGTGCCTGGTGATGTCCTTGCTGAACCGCAGCAACCGCTCGGCGGGCCGGCCGCTCTGGTAGAGGCACCATTCGTTGCCGTCGGTGTACAGGATGTTGGGCTGGGCCTTGAAGCGCTCCCACTGTTCCTTGTCGCGGCCCTTGAAACGGGCCGTGTCCGCTCCGTGGCCCGGGGCTTTGAGTTCGACGTAGCCGTTGAGCGCACCATCGACGACCACGCCGAAATCGGGGATCCCCAGGCGTTCGCCGAGCCGTGACTCGGCCTTGGCCACGATCTTGCGGTGAATGATCTTGCCGATGGCTTCGAGCAACGACGAGACCGGGCCGGAGAGTTGGGCTTCGGCCTCACCCTCGGCGTTGGCTGCCACCTTGGCCTTGACGCTGTCCGCGAACGCCCTGACGGCCTGAAGGAGCGAATCCTGCATCGCGCTGAGCGTAGCGGAACGCCCGAGCGGCAGCGAATGTCAGCGGCGGGGCTCCGGCACCGGGTCCCACCCCTTGCCCCCCAGCGGGTGGCAGCGGGCCAGCCTTCTCGCAGCCAGCCACGTGCCCCGCAGCACCCCGTGCGTGCGATACGCCTCGACCGCGTACTCGCTGCAACCGGGGTGGAAGCGGCAGCGGCCACCCAGCCACGGCCCAAGTGTGATCTGGTACGCCCGGATGACGACGATGCAGGCACCCGCCGCGACCCGCGCCACGTGCCCTTGCGCCCCCGCTCGCGCGGCGGGCTCGTTGATGCGTACACCCGCGCTCACGCCTCCTCCTCCTTCGCGCGTCCGGCCAGGTCTGCCACCAAACTCGCCGCGGCACTCACCAGGGCCTCGCGATACTTCTCCAGCGTGCCGTCC
>CAZNEU010000101.1:0-7113 GCA_964571915.1 uncultured Phycisphaeraceae bacterium | reverse complement strand
GTCGATCTCCCGCACCGCCTTCGAGTAAGGCCCCACGCCCGCGATCCGCTCCCCCTGGATCGCCACGTTCGCCCCGACCACTTCGCCCGTGAACACATTCACCACACGCCCGCCCTTCAAGAGCAGGTCGGCGGCGGCATCCCCGCGAGCCACGGCCAGGAGTTCGGGCCGGATCATCGTTCACCCGTCTGACGGGGGCTCGCGCGTGCCGCGTCCGCGTGTTCAAAGTACTCCCTTGCATCCTGGGGCGAGTTCAGATTGCGCACCGCCGCGCCGTCGGCCACGGCCACCTCCACGACCTCCGCCGCGATCATCTCGTCGAGCCGCAGTCGCCGGATGGCGCTCGGCTCGCACCCTTCACAGCGCCGCACGATGCCCGCCGCGAACGCCCGCGGCAGAAAAACCGGGTGCCCCCGCCGGCCCGCGAAGACCGGCACCGCGACACGCGCGGTTCGGGCCAGGGCCGCCCACGCATCGGCCCCTGGGCAGGGCACATCCACCGGCAGCACAAACACGCCGCCCATGTGCTCGGGTGAAAGCGAACGCAGGCCCGCGAGCAGACTCGCGAACATGGTCGCATCGGCATCCGCCGACACCATTCGCGCCGGCGCGTCAGGCTCACCCTCCATCGCCACGCTCACGGCCGAGGAAACCACCCACACGGCCTCCACGCCCACCGTGGCGAGGCGAGAGGCCTGCTCACGCCACCACGGACCGCGGGGGGAGGGCATGAGGGCCTTGCTCCCGCCCATGCGGGTGCCGCGCCCGGCCGCGAGCACGATCGCCGTGGTGCCGTCAAGCGCGTGCAAGGGTGTTGGCCTCCATCAGCAACTGGGCCGCCATGGAGACCGCCACGGCGCGAGGTTCCTTGCCGGTGTCGCCGACCCCGATCGGGCAATGCACGCGCGCCACCACGCCCTCATCAATGCCCGCGGCCACGAGCCTTCCGAACAGGCACGCCCGCTTGCTCCTCGAACCGATAAGCCCCACGAACGCGGGCGGCTTCACGAGCAAAGCACGCAGCAGTTGCAGGTCGGTGTCGTGCGAGCAGGTCATCACGCAGGCCAACGTTTCGGGGCCCCGTTCCTGCGCCACAGCCACGGCCTGGTCCCAATCCATGATCCGCCGCGCGGCCGGGAACCGCGCCGGCGAGTTCCATTCCGGGCGATCATCCGCAACGACGACTTCCATGGCAGCGAACGAGAGCAGGTCGCACAGCGCCCGGGCCACATGCCCGGCCCCGAACACCACCAGACGGGCCGAGAGTCCGTGATACTCAAGAAAGACGTCCATCGTCCCGCCACAGCACTGGTCCGCATCCGCGCCCAGCACGAACTGCTCCATCTTGTGAGCCTTGTGGTGGAAGCACCAGCGGGCCGACTCCAGCACCAGGTGCTCGAACTGGCCGCCGCCCACGGTGCCCAGCAACTCGCCCAGATCAGTGTCGCTGCCGGGCCGCCATAGCAGGCGTGCCCCCGCGTCTCTGGGCGTGCTTCCCTGAGTCTTCACGACGGTTACGAGCACGAAGGCCTCGCCGGCTTCCAGCAAGTCTGCCGCCGCCTTCAGCACACGCCCGTCGCCGTCCATCGTGCCACGCTCTCCAAATCTAGACCACCCAGGGGCATCGGCCCTTGAGCGAATGGTAGAGAATCCGGCAGAGCACCGTCCGGCGATATTCGGCCGTCGAGCGAATGTCGTCGATGGGCGCCACATCCGCGCTCACGGCCGCAAGAAAATCGTCGGATGTCGTCACCTGCGGGCCGCCTTCAAGCACCCGTTCAACCGCCCTGCACCGACGCACCGTCTCCGCCACGCTGTTGGCCACCACGCGCCACGCTCCGCTTCCGCCCCCCGCGGCGCACGTCACGGCCACGCCCACCTTGCTGATCGCCTGGGCACGGCGCGGCCCCACCTTGTGGAACACGCCGAACGCGAAGGGCCGGCGCGCCAGCGTGATCGCCGAGATCAACTCGTCCGCCCTGCGCACGCTGCGGCGGTAGCCCGTGTAATAGTCGCACAGTGGCACAGCGCGAGTGCCGGTGCTTGAAACAAGCGTGACAACGGCGTCGTAGGCCATGAGCACGGGCACACCGTCTGCCGCGGGCGAGCCGTTGGCGATGTTGCCCGCCCAGGTGCCGCGCGACTGAATCTGCAACGACCCGACCTGCCGCGCGGCAGCGATCAGGAGGGGTAACTCCGTGGCGGCCCGTGCATCCTGAATCACATCCCAGTAGGTGGTCATGGCTCCGAGCGTGAGCGCGTCGGGCGACCACGCCACGGCCCGCAACTCACCCACGTTCGACAGGTCCAGGTAGGTGCGGTCATGCTCGGTGGGGCGCACCGGCCAGTGCACGAGCAGGTCCGTCGCGCCCGCCAGGGGCACCACGCCCGGCCCGTGCGCGGCCAGCATCTGGCACGCCTCGCTCAGTGTCTCCGGCATCAGCACGTTCACGGGGCCGCGCCTCCCCGCCCACCCTGCACCGCCCCGCCTGCCGCACCGGGGCTGTTCATCCACTCACGCAGCCCGTCGATGATGCCGTCGTAGCCGGTGCAGCGGCAGAGGTTCCCCGCCATGAGTTCCCTGGGCGTGTGGGCTGCCAGTGCTTCGGGGTGCTGTTGCACCCACCACGCCGTCATCACGACCCCGGGCGTACACGCCCCGCACTGGGTGGCCCCGCACGCCAGCATGGGCCCCAGTTCCTTCGGATCAAGCCCCTCGATGGTCCGCACATCGCGCCCGCGAGCCTGGAACGCCGGCACCAGACACGAGTTCACCGGCAGCCCGTCGAGGATCACCGTACACGCGCCGCACTCACCCTCGCCGCACCCTTCCTTGGCCCCCGGCAGGCCCAGCCGGTAGCGCAGCACATCCAGCAGCCGCTCGGAGGGCTGGGCCTCAAACTCCACACACCGCCCGTTGAGCGTCATGGAGACCCGCACGGGCTGTCCGATCGTGCTACGCGGCTGCGTCATGGGGGATCATCGGCATAAGCCGCTCCGGGGTCAGGGGGATCGTCATCGGGTCGGCGCCCGTCGCCGCGGCCACCGCGTTGAGCAGTGCCGGGGCCGGGCCGTCCATCGGCAGTTCGCCCACGCCCTTGGCCCCGCCGCCACCGTAGGCGTAGGGCACCTCCACAAACGCGACGCGGATGGGGGGCACATCGTCCGACGTGGGGATGATGTAGTTGGTGAGTTGGTTGTTGACCATGGCGCCGTCGCGGAACTTGCACTCCTCCATCAGCGCCCAACCGATGGCCTGCACCACGCCGCCCTGCACCTGCCCGCGGGCCAGCACCGGGTTGAGCACCTTGCCGATGTCCTGCACGGCCGTCATGTCGAGCACGCGCACGCCGCACGTGCGCAGGTCCACCTCCACCGCCGCGACGCAGGCGCCCCACGCGAACGTGCCGTAGGCATCGCCAACATAGTTCTTGTCGTCGAACTTCACGCCCGGGGGCGGCTCGTACGTGGCCCTTGCACGCAGCGTGGCGCCGGGGTGCCGCTGGTGCCAGCGCACGATCGCCCGCCGCAGGGCCGGGCCGCGCAGCGTGCCTTCCGCCTGCGCAGGCCCGCCGGCACCCGCGTCTTCGGCGGCGACTTTCTCAACAAGCGACGCGCAGGCACGCTCGATCAGCCGCCCGACCACCATCACGGTGCGCGACGCCACGGTGGGCCCGGAGTTGGGCACGCGGGCCGTGTCCGGGGCCGCCACCACGATCTCCTCCGGCTCGTACCCCACCGCGCCGGCCGCGATGGTCGTGAAGACCGTGTTGGTTCCCTGCCCCATTTCGGTGCTCGCGGCCAGCACCTCCAGCCGCCCGTCGGGCAGGCCGGCCACATCCAGTTTGGAGTTGAGGTACACCTCGCCGTTGCCCGTGAAGCCCGCCCCGTGGAGCACGGCCGCGACGCCCACGCCGCGCCGCAGATACGGGTGGGTGGCGTTGAACGCCCTGGCGTCGGCCGCGTGCTCGTGATATCGCCCGAGGGTGACGGCCTGCTCGAGAAGAGCGACGCGGTCGGTGCCGCCGGAGATCACCTGCCCTGTCGCCGTCGTCTGCCCGTCGCGCAGCAGGTTGACGCGGCGCAGTTCGATCGGGTCCATCCCGATCGCCGCGGCGATGCGGTCCATGTGCCGCTCGCAGGCGAACTGCGTCTGCGGCGCGCCGAACCCCCGGAACGCCCCGTAGGGCACGCTGTTGGTCAGCACCGCTGTGCCGTTGATCAGCACGTTGGGGCAGAAGTACGGCCCGGCCGCGTGCAGGATGCCGCGCGACAGGACCACGGGCGAGAGGGTGACGTACGCGCCGCCGTCGAGCAGCACGTCGATCTCCTGGGCCACCAGCCGACCCTGGCGATCAACGCCGGTGCGGTGCCGCACGCGGGCCGGGTGGCGCTTGGTGGTGGCGGCCATGTCCTCGCCGCGGTCGTAGATGATCTTCACCGGCCGGCGTGCCTTGAGCGCCAGCAGGGCCGCGTGGAGGGCGATGGTGGAGGGATAGTCCTCCTTGCCGCCGAAGCCGCCGCCGGTCGGGGCCTGAATCACCCGCACGCGAGACTCGTCTCGCCCGAGAGCGTGCTTGAGGGCGTTGAGCACGTAGTACGGGCACTGCATCGACCCGCGCACGACGACGCAATCGCCCTCCAGCCACGCGGCCATGGCCTGGTTCTCGATGTAGACGTGCTCCTGGGCGCCGGTCTCGTAGACACCCTCCACCACGTGCGCGGCCGTCCGCATCGCCGCCGCCGCGTCCCCCTTACGGATGCACAGCGACTTGAGCACGTTGTCCGAGCCGCGCTGCACCTGATCGGCCCGGGGCCTGACGCGGTAGTCCAGCACGGCGGCGAGGGGTTCGACATCCACAGACACCGCGGCCACCGCCCGGCGGACCGCGTCCCGGTCTTCATGGGCGATCAGCACCACCGCCTCGTGAACGTGGCGCGTCTCATCACCCACGCTCACCAGCACGGGCTGATCGTTCTCGATGAGGTAGGTTTCGTTCGGGCCGGGAATGTCGCGCCGGTCCACCACCACGCAGCGATTCCAGTCCACACCCGCACCGAAGCGGATGCCCGTGATGCGCCCACGGGCCGCGGGCGACCGCACCGTCATTCCCCACAGGCAAGCGGGGATCGGCGTGTCGTCCAGGTAGCGCTCCGCGCCCGTGAGTTTGGCGAGTCCTTCGATTCTTTGCATACGGCCATTCCGCGCGGCGGCGCGCTGCGCAGTCTACACGCCCCCGCCCCTGCCTGCAAGTGCGGGCAGCCCTGAAGCACGCTCCCACCGACCCCGCGCCCTTGGCGCTCGCGCTAGCATGTGCTGCCCATGAACGCCCGCGTGGCTTTGCCGTTGCCAGAGCACCCGAACCACTCCGGTCTGGACGGCGGGTTGCTCGCCGCCGTGGCCGCGGGGCAGGCCAGGCTCACGCCCGAGCAGGGGCTGGAAGTGTTCCGCGGTTTGCCGCTCCACGAACTGGGCCGCGCGGCCGACCGGCGCTGCCGGACGATTCACGGCGACACGCACCGCACGTACATCATCGACCGCAACATCAACTACACGAACGTGTGCAACGCCCGCTGCACGTTCTGCGCCTTCCGGCGAGATGGTGATGAGGGCGACGCCTACACGCTCAGCCACGGGGCGATTCACGACAAGATCGCCGAACTCTCGGCGATCGGCGGCACGCAGATCCTCATGCAGGGGGGCATGAACCCCGCCCTGCCGCTGGAGTGGTACCTCACGCTGCTGCGGTCGATCAAGGTGAAGTTCCCGCGCATCCACGTGCACGCGTTCAGCCCGCCGGAGTTCATCGAGTTCGTTCACTTCTTCGACCCGCCGGGCTCGACGCTCGAAGAGAAGATCCGCTGGGTGATGGTGCGGCTGCGTGATGCGGGGCTGGACAGCCTGCCCGGCGGGGGGGGCGAGATCTTCGCACCCGCGGCGCGGCGGAAGATCGGTCTGGGCAAGTGCGATGCCGATGCGTGGCTCACCTGCATGTACGTGGCCCACACGCTGGGGATGTCCACGAGCGCGACGATGATGTTCGGCCACATCGAGGGGCACGCCGACCGTGTGCATCACATGCACCTGGTGCGGCAGTGGCAGGACCGGGCACTGCAAGAGAGCGGCGGCCACTACGTGGCGTTCATCTCGTGGCCTTTTCAGCGGGAGAACACGCCGCTGGGGCGCGTGCCGGATTGGGGCAGCGACGAGGCGGAACTGGCGCTCGAGTTTCCCGGCGACGCGGTGGCGCGCGGGTGGGACTTCGGGCGTGGGCAGGGTTTGCCGATCGGAGCACGGGCCGCGGACCTGCTCGACTATGACGCGATGGACCGCGGGGCGTTTCCCACGGCCCACCTCTTCGGCAAGCGTGTGCGCATGTCGAGCGCGAGCGACTACCTCCGCACGCAGGCCCTTTCGCGGTTGTTCCTGGACAACATCTACTCCATCGGTTCGTCGTGGGTGACGATGGGCCCGCACATCGGGCAGGTGGGCCTGGCCTTCGGCGCCAACGACATGGGCAGCGTGATGATGGAGGAGAACGTGGTGTCATCCGCCGGCACCACCTACTGCCTTGACGAGGCGGTACTCTGCCGCCTTGTGCGTGATGCGGGCTTTGTGCCCGCCCAGCGCAACAACACCTACGACATCCTGCGTTCGCAGACCAACCCGCGCGCCGACGGCACGCCGCCGCCGGATGTGGCCGTGAGCGATTGGTCCGAGCATCGGGCCCGCACCATGCACCAGCAGGCGGCCCGCGAGCCCAAGGTGGCCCTCACCGTGGGCGCGGCACCCGGGTAGCCGGGCCGCCCCCCCCCACCCACCCCGCCCTACTTCGGGGCCTCGTAGACGACACCGGTCAACTCGTCGTACACGCCGCCGAGCGTGCGTTCGCGGATCTGCTTGAGGCCCAGCGCGGCAAACTCCGCGGGCTCCATCTTCAGCACGTCCTCGCGCTTGGTGCCGGCCTTGATGGCCTCGCCAACGATGCCGCGCACGCACTCGAAGAAGGCGATCTGGCCCTTCAAACCCTCCACGTCCGTCAACTCGCCGTGCCCGGGGATGACCACGGTTTTGGCGACGCAGAGTTTTATGGCCTCGCCAAGGGCCTTCAT
>CAZNEU010000100.1:0-7460 GCA_964571915.1 uncultured Phycisphaeraceae bacterium | reverse complement strand
TCGAACGCCAGCTCGCCGAACTCCAGGAGCAGAACCGGTCCCTCACCGCGCGCTGGCAGGAAGAGAAGAAAGACCTCGATGCCGTCAAGAGCGTGAAGGCCCAGATTGACGCGAAAAAAACCCGGATGGACCAGGCCCAGCGCAAGGGCGACCTCGAGGCCGTCGCGCGCATCCAGTACGGCGAGGTGCGCGAACTGGACAAGCAACTCGCCGCGGCTGAAAAAGCCCTGGGCGACCGGCACGCCAAGGGCAACGCCCTCGTCAAAGAAGTCGTCGATGCCGAATCCATCGCGCACGTGGTGGCCGCGTGGACGGGCATCCCCGTCTCGCGCCTCGTGGAAGGGGAGCGCGAGAAACTCATCCGCATGGAGGCCCAACTCGCCAAGCGCGTGGTGGGGCAGGACGACGGCCTGAAGGCCGTCTCCGATGCCGTCCGCCGGGCCCGCAGCGGCCTGGGAGACCCGGCCCGCCCCATCGGTTCGTTCCTGTTCCTGGGCCCCACGGGCGTGGGCAAGACCGAAACCTGCCGCGCACTCGCCGAGTTCCTCTTCGACACGCCCGAGGCCATGGTGCGCATCGACATGAGCGAGTACATGGAGAAGCACTCCGTCTCGCGTCTCATCGGCGCACCCCCCGGCTACGTGGGCTACGAAGAGGGCGGGGCCCTCACCGAGGCCGTCCGCCGCCGCCCCTACGCGGTTATCCTGCTCGACGAGATCGAGAAGGCCCACCCGGACGTCTTCAACGTGCTCCTCCAGGTCCTCGACGACGGCCGCCTCACCGACGGTCAGGGCCGCACGGTGGATTTCAAGAACGCCATCATCGTCATGACCAGCAACTTCGGCAGCGCGATGATCCAGGAACTCGCCGCCAGCGGCGCGGAAGACTGGGAGATCGACGCGGCCGTGCGCGACCTCCTCCGCCGCGGCGCGGCTGGCGCGGCCAGCAACGCCATGACCCAGTTGAACAAGGAACTGGCCAAGGCGGGCAAGAGCGGCAAGGGCCACAATGGCGAGGACGGCGACGACGAGCACACGGGCGTGATGTCGCCCAAAGTGGTGGAGGCCATCGTGCGTGCCCAACAGGCCATGATGGGCGGCACGTTCCTGCGCCCCGAACTGCTCAACCGCATCGACGAGACCGTGGTCTTCCACCAACTCAAGCGCGAGAACCTCGCAGCAATCGTGGATATCCAACTCGATCGCCTGCGCACGCGCCTGGCCGAGAAGCAGATCTCGCTCACGCTCACCGCCGAGGCCAAAGACCTCGTCGCCAGCGAAGGGTGGGACCCGGCCTTCGGCGCCCGGCCCCTCAAGCGCGTCATCCAGCAGCGCATCGAGAACGCCTTGGCCACGCGCCTCCTGCAAGGGCACTTCGCAGCCGGCGACACCGTCCACGTGGATGCCAAGCGCGGCGGGCTGACATTCGAGAAGGCGTAGAGCTTCCAACCTGCAGCCCCGCAAACATGCAGCCCGAACGTCAGTGAGGGCTCTTTGTGCCACCGACTCCGGCTCGGCGGAGTCGGTGTCCGACGCCCTCGTGCGCGCACTAAAATGCCCCCGTGAAGCCCCACCCGCGAATCCGCAAGGCCGTGAAGTGGGGTGGCTTGGTCTTGACCGTTGTGCTCACCGTCGTGTGGGTCGCGAGTGCGTGGTGGGTCGCGGTTTGGGCCGCTCGGGACGGCCATCTCATCCTGATTGGAAGCGGCAGAGCCGTCTACGCGCACGAACCGCGTTTCCTGACGGGCGGGTTGCGGCCCGGCTGGAGCTTCGGCCAGAGCGGCGTGCCCTTGTCCCCCAGCGCCGCCCGCGGCTTCCCCCGCAGGAAGCCCGAGTTCCGCTGGTGGTTTGGCACCTCCGATAGCACGCGGCGAACAGGGAGTGCGTTGCCCCTGTGGTGCCCAGCCTTGCTTATGGTAATCCCCACCACCCTCGCCTGGCGCTTCGATCTTCTCGCCCGCCGCCGCGCTCGCATCGGCGCGTGCCCCACCTGCGGCTACGACCGCCGCGGCATCACCGGCGATTTGTCCTGCCCCGAGTGCGGCACGCAGCCCGCCAACAAGCCGCCCGCACGTCAGTGAGGGCTTCTTTCGTGGACACCCAATGCCACGGGAGGCTCACGCCCCGGCCAACCTCTTCCTCAAAATCAAACTCAGCGTCCCCGCCTCAAGCGCGGCTTTGCTCTCCGGCCGAAAATACACCTGCGCGGGCCCGTTCTTTTCAACCGGCGCAAGCGCCGTGGCCGTGCCCCGTGCCGCGGGCGGCTTGGTGAAGCACTCCACCAGGTCCGCGGGCCGCTCGGTGAGGAAGACCACATCCGGCCCGCGCACCGCCACCGAACGCACACCCAGGGCCCGCGCCAGCACGCGCACCTCGGCAAGGTCCAAGAGCCGCTGCATCGCCTTGGGAGGCTTGCCATACGCCTGCTCAAGGTCCGTGCGGGCCTTGGTCAACTCCTCCGCCGTCGCGGCCGTGCTCAACCGGCGATACGCATCCAGCCGCCGCGAATCCGCCGGGATGTACCCGCGCGGGATCGCCCCCGAAAGCCCGATCTCCACGTTCGTTTCATTCGGCGTCGCCACCACCTCGTTCTTCAGTTCCCTCACGGCCCGGTCCAGCAACTGGCAGTACATCTCGTACCCCACGCTGGCGATGTGCCCGCTCTGCTCCGGGCCCAGAATATTCCCCGCCCCGCGAATCTCCAGGTCGCGCATGGCGATCTTGAACCCCGCGCCGAGCATGGAGAACTGCTCCACCGCCTTGAGCCGCAAGAGCGCCTGCTCCTTCAGCGGGCGGCTCTCAGGTTGCAGCAAGTAGCAATACGCCCGGTGCTTGGACCTGCCCACGCGCCCCCGCAACTGGTGCAGGTCGGCCAGGCCGAAGCGGTCGGCATCATCGATCACCATGGTGTTGGCCGCGGCGATGTCGATGCCGCTCTCGATGATCGTGGTGCTCACGAGAATGTCGGCCTCGCGGCGCATGAACTTCAGCATCACCTCTTCCAGTTCCTCATCGGGCATCTGCCCGTGCCCCACCACCACGCGCGCACCCGGAAAGCCCGCATCAAACGCGAGTTTGCGCACGTCGTCCGCCCGCGACACAATGTCAAACACGCGGTTGTGAACCCAGTACACCTGCCCGTCGCGCGAGAGTTCGCGCGCAATCGCCGCCTTCATCCGCGTCGCGTTGAACGGGATCACCTCCGTCACCACCGCGCGCCGATCCGCCGGGGCGCTCGTGAGGTTGGAGATATCCCTCAATCCCAGCATGCTCATGTGCAACGTCCGCGGGATCGGCGTGGCCGAGAGCGTCAGCACATCCGCCGTCATGCGCAGGGCCAGCAGCCGCTCCTTGTGCTCCACACCGAACCGCTGCTCTTCATCAATAATCACCACGCCCAGGTCCGCAAACCGCACATCCTTTGAGAGCAACCGGTGCGTGCCGATCACCACATCCACCCGCCCGGTCCCCGCCATCTCCAGCGTCTCGCGCACCTCCGCATCGCTCTTGAACCGCGACACCGACCGCACCTTGAACGGATAATCCCGGAACCGCAGGCTGAATGTCCGCTCGTGCTGCTCCGCCAGCACCGTCGTCGGCACCAGCACCGCCACCTGCTTGCCGAACTCCGCGGCCTTGAACGCCGCGCGAATCGCCACCTCCGTCTTGCCATACCCCACATCCCCGCACAGCAGCCGGTCCATCGGGCGCGCCTTGGCCATGTCCTTCTTGATCTCGGCGATCGCCGCCAACTGGTCCTCGGTCTCCTCGAACGGGAACTCGGCCTCAAACTCCTTCTGCCATGCCGTGTCGGCCGGGTATCGAATCCCCGGCAGGTGCTCGCGCGCTGCCCGCACGCGCAGCAACTCCGCCGCCAGGTCCTTCACCCCCTCGCTCACGCGCTCCTTCTGGTTCCGCCACCGATTCCCCCCCAGCGTCGAAAGTTGCGGCCTGCCGCGCCCGCCTCCACCACTTCCGCCACCCACATACTTCTGCACCAGCGCCACCTTCATCGCGGGCACGTGCAACTTCGCCCCGCCCTCAAACTCCAGCGTCAGGTACTCCTCCAGGTCGTCCTCACTCTTCTCCGCGGCCTTCTCCTGCCCCCCACCCTTGCCCGGCCGCGCCGTGGCGATCTGCTTCAGCCGCGCCTCCACGCTCGGGCCGCCCGCCTCCCACGGTTTCATGAACTTCAGCCCGCTGAAGCGCGCAATGCCGTGGTCAGCGTGAACCACATAGTCCCCCACCTCCAGGTCCAAAAACGCGTCCATCGCGCGGCTGCCGCGCACACGCCGCGACCGCGCCCGCCCCGTTACCCCCGGCCGTTGCAGCAACTCGTGATACGGCAGCACCAGCGTGCCGCCGGGCCCGCCCGTGCTCCCCTCCCACACAAACCCGGCGTGCAGCACGCCCACGAGAGATTCCACAGCGTGGGCCGCCCCGGTCGAGCCGCCCTCCCCGGCCTCACCCGCTCCGAACTCACGCAGCAACTCACCCAGCCGCTGCCGCTCGCCCGGCGTGCCGCACACCACCACCACGCGCGTGGGCGGAGCGCCCCCCTCGCCGCGACTCATCTGCGCAATCTCACCCACCGCCTTGCCCACATCCTCCGGCAGCGGCGGCACCGCCCGCACCGGCAGTTCCACCAGCGTCCCCTCCTGCCCCGCGGCATACGGCGCGTAGTGGCTCACCTCGACAAAGCCCGCCAGCCGCTCCCTCGCCAGTTTCATCACCGCAGGCGGCCCGAACACGCCGCGCGTGTCCGTACATCTTTCCCAGTACCCGCGTGCCTGCTCGGCCACCTCCATCTGCTCGTGTACCACGCACACCGCCCCCCGCCCCACCAACTCCAGCAGGTTCACCGGGGCCTCATCGCCCCGCACCAACTCCGGCTTCGCGGCCACCAGTTGCACGCCCCCCACGCTCCGGTCCACCGCCATGCTCGCCACGTCAATCTCGCTCACGCGCTCGATCTGGTCGCCGAAAAAATCCAGCCGCACCGGCGCACCCGTTGAAATCACCTCCCCCGCACCCCCCTCCACCTGCCCCTCTTCTCCGGGCGGGAACACATCCAGAATCCCCCCCCGCGCGGCAAAGTCTCCCGCCTCCTCCACCGCATCCACACGCCGATACCCCGCCGCGTCAAGCCAGCGCACCACGCCCGCCGGGCCGCCCGCGGGTTCATCGCCCACACGCAGCGTCAGCAGGCAGCGCTCCAGAGCCTTGGCGCTCGGCACCGCCTGCATGAGCGCGGCCACGGGTGCCACCAGCACGCGCGGCATCGCCACACCCGCCGAGTTGGCTGCCAGCGGCCCATCCCACCCCGCCACCGTGCGCATCGCGCTCAGCCGCTCACCCACCAGGTCCAGCGAGAAGCCCGCCTCGCCCGGCGCCACTTCAAGCGCCGGAAACCGCACCGCCTGCACGCCCGCGAACGTGAGGTCGTCGTACGCCGCGTCGGCATCGTCGCCGTGGGCCACCATGAGCACCGCGGGCGTGTTCAGCAAGCGCGAGAGCGCCGCGGCCACGAGCGACGTGGATGCGCCCACGGCCCCGCGCACGCCCGCGCGGCCCGCCGCACGCACCGCTGCCGCGAGCCGTGCCAGCGAGCCGTCTTGTGCCACCAGCGCGAGCACGTCCATGGCCGAGCCGCTTCCAGCGCGCACGCCGACGCGGCCCAACCGGCTCCGAGCCGGGCGGGTCGCGTGCGGTCCGCACGAACCGGTCAGGGTATCGGCACACGGGCGCCCGCCGAATCACGACACCGTCCCGCACCCCCGGGCACCAAACAGGCAGACAACACGGCTCCAGCGCGTTCACTCGGGCCCCCGAGCGACGTAGCATCCGTGTCTTACGCCGCTGCGGGCTGCCCCGCGCTGCCTTGCGAAAGGACGACCATGGCCGCTGCCAATGTGCTCGAGTTCACCGATGCCAACTTCGATGCCGATGTTCTCAAGAGCCCCCTCCCCGTCCTTGTCGATTTCTGGGCCGAATGGTGCGGCCCCTGCCGCGCCCTCACACCCACCATCGAGCAACTCGCCACCGAGTTCGCGGGCAAGGTCAAGGTCGGCAAGATGAACACCGACAACAACCAGGGCGTGCCCGTCAAGTACGGCATCCAGGCCATCCCCACCGTCCTGCTCTTCAAGAACGGTGAAATCGTGCAGAAGTTCGTCGGCCTCCAGCCCAAGGCCGCCTTCGCCGCCGCGCTCAGCGCGGCCTGAACCTTCGCCCTCCCCCACCCGCCCCGCACGCGAGCACGCTCGCCGGACCCCCACACCCATGCAGACGGCGACCTCGTCAGCCCCCTCCCAGCCCCACGCCGCGGGCAAACTCCGCGCCGGCGTCGTCGGTGTCGGCCGCATGGGGCGCCACCATGCCCGCGTCTACCAGCAACTCGCGCAGGCCGACCTCGTGGGCGTGGTGGATGAGAACGCCGACCGCCGCGAGACCGTCGCCGAAGAACGCGGCTGCAACGGCTTCGCCACCGTCGATCAACTCCTGGCCGCGGGCGTAGACATCGTCTCGATCGCCGTGCCCACGTCCTACCACCGCTCCATCGCCGAGCCGCTGCTGAAAGCGGGCGTGGCCTGCCTGATCGAAAAGCCCCTCGCCGGCAGCGTGGAAGACGCTCAGGCGATCAAGGAGGTCGCCGAAAAATCCGGCGCGGTCCTCATGGTCGGCCACATCGAGCGTTTCAACCCCATCATGGTGGCCCTGCGGCGCGAGACCGAGAACGGCCGCACCATCCTCCCGCGCTTCATCGAGGTGCACCGCGTCAGCCCGATGACCTTCCGCTCCGTCGACACCAGCGTGGTGATGGACATGATGATCCACGACCTTGATGTGGTCATCATGCTCATGGGGGGCCGCGAGCCCGACGAGGTGCAGGCCTCCGGCGTGCCCGTCGTCACCGAGCACGAGGACGTGTGCAACGCCCGCCTCACCTGGCGCACGCCCCACGGCGCCTGCGTGGCCACCATCTCCACCAGCCGCCTCGCCCTCAAAACCGAGCGCGTAACCCGCATCACCGGCGAGAACGCCTACGTCAAGATCGACTACGCCGCCAAGAAGGGCACCCTCATCCGCCGCACCGCCAACGAGGTGCAGATGAAGGAAGTGCGCGAACTCCTCCGCAAGGGCCAGGACCTCTCGAACCTGAAGTGGCACGAACTCGTGAACATCGAGGAACTCGAAGTCGGCGATGCCGAGCCCATCGTGGCCGAGATCGAGAACTTCATCCAGGCCGTCCGCAACGGCACACGCCCCGAAGTGGACGCCACCGCCGGCCTCGCCAACGTCCGCACGGCCCAGCGCATCGTCGATGCCGCCCGCAAAGAACGCGAGTGGAAGTGGCCCGGCTGAACCCGCCCGCGCCTCCCCCCCCCCCCCACCCCCCCCCCCCCACCCGGGTTTTACCAAGTTGTTGGGGGTTGGGGGTGGTCCCGGAATGTTTTGGGG
>CAZNEU010000099.1:0-4996 GCA_964571915.1 uncultured Phycisphaeraceae bacterium | reverse complement strand
TGCTCTACACCGACGGCATCACCGAGGCCCACGCCCCCGCCGGTTCCGGCCGCGGCATGTTCGGCGAGGCACGCCTGGAAGAAGTCATCTACCGCTGCGCCAAGGTCGCGCCCGTCGCCGGCGCCCGCGGCGTGATCGACGAGATTCTCCGCGATGTCGAGGCCTTCGCCAACGGTCGCCCGGCCGACGACGACCGGACGATCGTGGTGGGCCGCGTGCGCTAGCGTGCGTGCGTCTCCCCTCCCTTTGGGAGGGGCGGGGGGAGGGTCGTTCACACGCTTCTACCCTACTCCGTGCCCCGCTACCGCCTCACCATCGCCTACGACGGCACAGACTTCTGCGGCTGGCAGAAGCAGGAACCCCTCGCGCACATGAACCCCGACCGTGAGGGAGGGGCGGGCAACGCGCCGGCCGGGGCCGACACTCGCCCGACAGGTGCGGCCTTCGGGCCATCCACGCCCCTCATCGAGTCCACACGCGAAGGTCGCGTCGCACTCCGCACCGTGCAGGGCGTGCTGGAGCAGGCGGTGCGCGGCGTGACCCGCGAGCCCGTCGAACTCTCCGGTGCCAGCCGCACCGACTCTGGCGTTCACGCACGCGGCCAGGTCGCCGCATTCACCTGCGAGCCGCGCGAGCCCGAGACCGACATCGCGTGCACATCGCCCCGCACCGGCTGGCCGCTCTCCCGCGGCACAGCCGGCCTCCTTGCCGCCATCAACTCCCGGCTCCCCGAAGATGTTGTCATCGTCGCGGCCGAACACACCGACAACGCCTTCGATCCCGTGGCGGATGTGGTGAGCAAGGAATACACCTACACCTTCCACGTCTCGCCCTCGCGCCCGCTCTGGGACCGCCGCTTCGTTCATCACGTCTGGAACCCGGCCGGGCTGAACGTGGAGGCGATGAGCGAAGCCGCGGCCATGCTCGTCGGTGAGCATGATTTCGCTGCCTTCGCCGCCGCGGGCCACGGCCGCCTCACCACCATCCGCACCATCCACGCCCTCACCGTCGCGCGCGAGTCGCCCGAACGCATCGTCGTGCGGATCTCCGGCAGCGGCTTCCTCTGGAACATGGTCCGCATCATCAGCGGAACGCTCATGGATGTGGGCCTGGGCCGCCGCACCGCCGCGGATGTTCGCGCCGCGCTCGAATCCCGCGACCGCACCACGGCCGGTCCCACGCTCCCGCCGAAGGGATTGTGCCTGGAGTGGATCAGGTATCGAACGTCCTGTATCGACGAGACGCGAAGCGTGAGCGAGCGTCCGCCGCGACCGACATGAGTCCGCTCGCGTACTTCATCACGTTCCACACGCACGGCACGTGGCTGCACGGTCATGCGCAAGGGTCGGTTGATCCACAGCACAACCGCATCGGCACGCCCCACATCGCACCGTCGCCGGTCCTCAGAGCGCGCGATGCCGCCAATCTGGGCCACGCACCGACGCTGTTGGGCGTTCCTGAGCGTGAGGTGGTCAGAGGAACCATCCACTCCGTGTGTGCCCGGCGCGAGTGGCCGATCCATGCGCTCAATGTTCGAACGACGCACGTGCACATCGTGGTCGCCAGTCCTACGCCGCCCGAACGAGTGATGAACGACCTGAAAGCCTGGTGCACACGCCGCCTTCGAGAGGCAGGCCTTGTCGCGCCCGACGCGCGCCTCTGGTCGCGCCACGGCAGCACACGCTGGCTGAACAGCGATCTGTCCTTCGCGCGTGCGATCCAGTACACACTGTTCGAGCAAGGCACCGACCTGCCCTGATCACGCTCGCTTACGCTTCGCGTCTCGTCGCTCATGCGCATCCTCCACATCTCAACCCGGCTCATCCTCGGCGGCTCGCAAGAGAACACGGTGCTCTCCTGCGAGGGACAGGCCCGGCGCGGCCACGAGGTCCACCTCGCCTTCGGCCACATCTACGGGCCCGAAGGCTCGCTCCTCGGGCGCGTGGCCCGCTTCCGCACCCCGGACAAGCGCCCCATCACCACCCACGTCGTGCCGGACATGGTCCGCGCCATCCATCCGCTGCGCGACTGGCGCGGCTACCGCCAACTCATCGCCCTCATCCGCTCGCTCAAGCCCGACATCGTTCACACGCACTCGAGCAAGGCCGGCGTGCTGGGCCGCTGCGCAGCCGGGCAGATGGCCAACTGGTCGAATGGCCGATTGGCCAAATCAGACTTTGGAATCGTTCACACTATTCATGGTCCCCCCTTCTACGCGGGTCAGAATCCGCTGGTGCGGCGGCTCTACATCGAGTCCGAGCGTTTCGCCGCCAAGCGTTGCCACACGATCGTTTCTGTGGCGGATGCGATGACCAGCCAGTATCTCGCCGAAGGAATCGGCCGCGCCGAGCAGTACATCACGGTGCGCTCGGGCATGGAAGTGGAGACGTTCCTGCACGCCGCGCCGGGAGAAGACCGGGCGGCGATGCGTGTGCGGCTGGGCCTGAGCGACAGCGACTTCATCATCGGCACGGTGGCGCGGCTCGCTCATCAGAAGGGGCATGATGACCTCCTCGATGCGCTCGCAGGCCAGATGCGTTCCGACCGGCGATGGAAACTGCTCTGGGTGGGCGACGGCTGGTGGCGCGAGCGGCTCGTGAGCAAGGCCCGCTCGCTGGGTCTTGGTGTGGCCGAGTTGGAGAGCGGCTCCGCCGCGCAGCGCCACGATCGCTCCAGCGCGCAGGTGCTCATCACGGGTCTGGTTCCTCCTGAGCGTGTTGCCGGGTACATGCGCGCGATGGATGTCCTGGCCCATCCGAGTTCCCGCGAGGGCCTGCCGCGCACCGTGCCGCAGGCGCTGTTGTGCGGCACGCCGGTCGTGGCTTACGACACGGACGGGACGGGCGAGGCCTGCCGCGATCCGCAGCGCGTGGGCATGGCGAACGCCACCGGCGTGCTGGTGCGTCCCGGCGATCGCGCGGGCCTGAGCGCGGGCATCCGCTGGATGCACGACCACCCCCTAGAGCGGCGGGCCATGGCCGGGCGCGGGCGGGCGTGGTGCGCGGCGGAGTTTGCCGCGGAAAAGATGGTGGCCGATCTCGAAGGTGTGTACCAGCGCGCCGTTGACCTCGCGCGGGCATCGGGCCGTGCCGCTCAAGGCGGGCGTTGACCTGACCGAGATTGAGGGTGCCGGCGTGTGCAGGCCGCCGGGGAGGACGGCCTGCCGCGCCGGAGTTTTTTGCTGACGTGCTCAGTCCTGCAGGTCGCGCAGCAGGCGGTCAATGGCCTGGTCGAACTTGTCGGGGTGCAGGTACGTCCCATCGGCGAGCGCGGCCTTGACTTGGTTGATCCTGTCCTGACGCGCCGGGCGGTCGGTCTCGCTGGCCTGGCGGGCCTCGTCAGAGATTTCGACGCTGTCGATGACGCGGGGGTACGCGTCGGTGGCGGTGCCCGCGGCTTTGAGGGCCACGGGGCGGCCGAGGGTGGCGGAAGAGAGGCCATTGAGGGCGGCGATGGATTCCATGGGATCACTCCGTCGCAAGGGGGCTCGTCGCTCCGCGAAAACCGAGCCCGGGCAAATGAATAGATGGGGCAAACCCAGCATCCATGCCGAGGCCGCTTTCTTGAGGCCGAGAACCTGTTGTACGTTTCCGATAACCTGGGACTGTCAATACCGCGATCTGGCTTTTCTATCGACTAAACTCTCTCGGACCTTGAACAGTTCCGTGTTTTCCGGCCGGGCGGCATAAACGGCGATTTCACAGGGCTTTACGATGCGACCCACCCCCCTGACCATGCCCCCCCAAGTGCGTGGATTGTGCAAGGTCAACCTTGCGCTGCTGGTGTTCGCGCTCGGCCTGAGCGAGCCCGCCACCCCACTGAGCGCGCAGGAAAACAAGCCGCGCACCGACCCCAGGGAAGCGCGCGAGGTGCTGGCACCGCGCAAGCCCGCAGGCACGCCGGCCGATGCGCAGGCTCCCACTTCACCCGCAACCAGTGAAGGGTGGATCGTGGTGCTCGCGGGTTTTCGAGAGGCGGATCGGCAGGCCGCCGCGGATGCAGCGCTGCCGAAGATCCGGGGCGTCGCGGGCCTTGAAGGCGCGTTTGTGTCGGCGCGGTCCAAGAGCGTGCTGATCGGCGTGGGCCACTTCAAGGAAGCGAGCGACCCCGAGGCTCAGGCCCTGCTCAGGCGCGTGCGCGAGATCGTGGTCGATGGTCGCAAGGTGTTTGCCGACGCGTTCCTGGCGCCGCCCACCGACCAGACCAACCTCGGTGCGCGGCCCGAATACAACCTGCTCTCCGCACGCAAGCAGTTCGGCAAGCGTGCCGCGGCAACGCTGCAGGTGGCCGTGTACGGACGGCGCGACCTGGCCAACCCCACCGCCGCAGACCTGGCGGAGACGCGGCGTGCCGCGGAGCAGGCCGCGGCAAGTTTGCGGCGTGACGGCGAACTGGCCTTCTACTACCACGGCACGCGGCTGAGCATGGTAACGGTGGGCGTGTTCAGCAACGACGACCTGAAGCCCGGCGCCTCGCCCGCGCTGGAGGCGCTGCGGAAGCGCTTCCCGCACAACCTGTACAACGGGAGCGGCATCCGCGAGAAGACGCGGGCTGGTGGGGCCGCGGGCGACCTGGGCTTGCAGAAGAGCGAGCCGGTGGCGATACCGGAGCGGTGAGGGGCCGGAGGCCAAAATAGCCAAATAGCAAATGGCCAAAGGGCCAAATGAAGGCAGGGGACAGCGGCCAGCCGCGAGCGACGCGGGTGGGTGCCCGGCGGTTCACGGATCGCCGGATGCGCGGGCGGCACCGCACGCGGCGAGGAGGCGGGAGGTGAAGGAGCGGCGCGGTGTGACCCGAGTGTCGCCCTCGGGGCGTTGAGCCCCGACGGCGAAAGAACCAACAGAGCAGGCTTCCGGGGGTTTGCTCGGCGACCCTCGCGCACCCCCGGCCACGATCGTGCGCCGCTGCGCGGCGGGAGGGGGAACGTTTGCGTGCTGGTGGGTGTCGCTCGCGGCTCGAACGGGTGGCTCGTTCATGGGCTACGAGGGGCTCGCAG
>CAZNEU010000098.1:0-2166 GCA_964571915.1 uncultured Phycisphaeraceae bacterium | reverse complement strand
GCCGCGGGGGTCTTCTCCCTCTGGCTTGACAACGGCCTGCGCATCCACCTCCGCCCGATGCCCGGCTCCGGCAAGGTCTTTGTCGCCGCCACCGTCCTCGGCGGCGAGGTGCTCGAAACCAGCCCCCAGCGCGGCCTCACGCAGGCCGCCGCCAACTGCTGGGCCCGTGTGCACGCTCCGCCCGATGTGCAACTGGCCCGCGCCGCCACGCCCGAGGGCCTCTGGCTCCGCGCCGCTGGCCCCGCCGCCTCCGCTCAGGCGGTTCTCGATCAGATCAGCACCATGCTCCGCACACCCACCGTCGATTCCGCGCGCCTGGAAGGTTGGAAGGGCCAGGCCCGCCTCGCCGTCTCGCGCCGCGGCCGGTCCGCGCAGGCCGCCGTCAACGAGGCCGCGCTCGCCACCCTCCTCCCGGCCGACCGAAGCACACTTGTCCTCGAATCCCTCGAGCAGGTCGATGCCATCACGCCCGCCGCCGCGCAGGCGTGGCTCACGCAGCGCGTCGCCACCGGCCCCCTCGAAATCGCCATCGTCGGCGATGTCTCCCTCGACACCGCCCTGGCCGCCGCCGCAGCGGCCTTCGGCTCCGCCTCCGGCATCGCCCCCCGCGAGCGCCCCGGCCCCGCCGCCCTGCGCGGCATCCGCGACCTGCGCGATGCCATACGCCAGACCGGCCCCACGCGCACCCAACTCACCTTCCGGCCCGATCCCGGCGCACCGCCCCGCTCCCTCGTGGCCCTCGCCTTCCGCGCGCCAGACCTGGCCGACCTCACCGCCACGCGGGCCCTCTCGGCACTCATGGCTATCGCCGCGGCACGCGCCGAGCCACGCCTGCGCGAGGCCGGCTTTCCCACCGCCACCGTGCGCGCCCACACCCTGCCCGGCCGCCTCTACCTGGGCAGCGGCCTGACCATGCTCTCCGCTTCCCTCGCGTCGGGCGCGGCGGTGGATGCCGCCACGCCCGGACCAGCGGCCGCGCCCCGCGGCCACGAGCCCGAGGCCCTCGCCATCCTCCAGCGCACACTCGACGAACTCGCCGCCACCGGCCCCACCGATGCCGAACTCAGCGAGGAGGCCGTCGGCCGCGCTCGCGACACCCGGGCGCGCCTCAACCAAGCCGAATACTGGTCCGCCGTCCTCACCTTCGCCACCACCAACGGCCTGCCCATAGACCGCCTGGCCAGCGCCGCCGCCACCTACGAGAGCCTCACCCCTGACACCACCCGATCCGTCCTCCGCCGCTTCTGGCAGCCCGCCGCCACCATCGAAATCACCGTCCTGCCCGCAGCGCGATAGCGCCGATGCGCCCTGCTGTTCGCGTTTGGTTCGTGCCCCGCTGCCCTGATTTTCTCAACCCTCTCCCAAGCCGTCGGTACACTTGGCCATCACCCCCGCTCGGGGCTAGGTCTCTTTGGAGCACCCATGAACACGTCTCGCCTCCTCGTCGTCGCGTCGCTCGCGGCCTGCACCTTCATCGCCCCCACCCGCGCCGATGAGCCGCTCCCCACCGACCCCGCGCTCCTCACCGGCAAACTCGACAACGGCCTCTCCTACATCATCCGCAAGCACGGCAACCCCGACGGCCGCGCCGCCATCTGGATGCACGTCAACACCGGCTCCCTCAACGAGACCGACGCCCAGCGCGGCATCGCGCACTACCTCGAGCACATGGCCTTCAACGGCTCCAAGAACTTCGCCCCCGGCACCGTCATCGACTTCTTCCAGAGCCTGGGCCTCGCCTTCGGCCGCGACCAGAACGCCTTCACCAGTTTCGATCAGACCACCTACCAACTCTACCTCCCCGACACCAAGGGCGAGACCATCGACAAGGCCCTCCTCTTCATGTCCGACGTCGCCATGCGCCTCCTCCTCTCCCCCGCCGAGATCGACGAAGAGCGCGGCGTGATCCAGGAGGAAAAACGCACCCGCCTCTCCGCTCAGCAGCGCGTGGGTGAGTACATCCTCGAACGCATCGCCCCCGAGTCCACGTTCGGCCAGCGCCTCCCCATCGGCACCGATGCCACGCTCCAGAGCGTGATGGAGCCCGACTTCCGCGACTACTACAGCCGCTACTACACCCCCAGCAACATGACCCTGATCTTCGTGGGCGACACCGAGGCCGCGCCCGTTGTCGAGCACATCAAGAAGGCCTTCGCCGACGGCAAA
>CAZNEU010000097.1:0-2891 GCA_964571915.1 uncultured Phycisphaeraceae bacterium | reverse complement strand
GGTGTTGGCCTGGAGTTCCAGGTTGGTGCCAGCGTTGAGCACGATGGTGATGGTGTCGGCATCGAAGGTGGCCGTGCCCGCCGCGTTGTCGCCGAACGTGGTGTTGCCGGCCAGGGCATCCGGGCCGGTGTCGCTCACGATGATGAACTTGGGGTCAAGCAGCAGCGTGCCGGCCTTGCCCAGGCCCAGGGCACGTGCCTCGGCGGTGCCGCGGAAGGCGAGCGTGTCCTTGCTGGAGACTTCGATGAAGCCGCCGTCGCCCCCCGCGCGGGCGCCGCGTGCGGAGGTGTGGCCACGATAGAGGGTGTAGAGGTTGGACCAGATGACGGCGTTGCCACCGTGGCCGCGGTCAATCGCGTCGACATTGATTGTGCTGTTCTGGTCGACCACGGTGCGCTCGGCGTTGGCGAGTTCGCCGCGGCCTTGGAAGCCACCGCCGACATTGACAACACCGCCGCCAGCGGAGCCGGAGGCATCGAGAGTCGCGCCGTGCAGGGCGACGTTCTGGCCCGTCACCTCGATCTTGCCGCCGCGCTGACCGGAATCGAGGCCGGAGGCATCGAGGCGACCGTCGACAGTGGTGGCGGTGGCGTTGCCGCCCGTAACGCTGATGCGGCTGGCAGCGACCTGGCCGCCCTGGCGGATGGCCATGCCGAAGAGGTCGCCGGTAACGGCCTGGTAGGTGCCGCCGCGGGCGTTGACGGTGCCGGTGTTGGTGATGCCGGGGCCAGTGGAGGCAAGTTCGCCCTGTGCCGCGGCGGTGCCGGCGCTCACGCGGGCGTACATGGTGCCGTTGCGCTCGCCGATGAGCACGTCCTTGCCGGAGGCCATGATGACCGTGCCCTGGGGCGAATCAATGCGGCCGGAGTTACCGACGGCGGCACCGGTGAGCACCACCTGCGCGGCGCGAATCAGCCCGGCGTTGCCAACCGAGCCGGTCATGTCGGTGAAACGGTCGATCTTGCGGGCGAAATCGGCATCGGAGACCTTGCCGGCGGCGGCGTAGATCGCGCCGGCGTTCACCACGCTGCCCGCCCGGAAGTAGACACCGGCGGGGTTGACGATGTAGACCCGCCCGTTGGCGAGGAGGGTGCCGGCGATCTGGGTCGGGTCCGGGCCGGTCACGCGGTTGAGCACGCGGGCATCGGCCCCGGGCTGGAGGAACTGGACGGTCTGGCCCGTGCCGATATCAAACGAGCGCCAGTTGATGGACGCGCCGTTGGAGGCGGTGATCTGGGTGAGGTTGCCGTTGCGGGTGATGCCGACGTTGCCGGCCACGATCTGCTCGCCCGCGGGCTGCGCGTACAACGCGCCCGCGAGGACCGTGAGCGACGCCCCGCCGATGGCGAGGCGACGGACGAACTCGCCGCCGCCGGCGTTGGTGAAGGTCGTGGTGTTGGCCAGATCGTTCTTGGTTTGCATGGATCGCTCCGCCCGCTTCAGGCCGGCATCATGCCGACCGAGAGTTCTATTCGATGCGTTCGCCGGTGCGGATCGTTCGCCCGGCTCATCCTTGATCACAACCCCGAAAAAGGCCCTTGATGACGCGCCCGCGTCGGTGGGGCGTGTGCCGACGCGAGGGCAGGAAGGCCAATCAGAACAGAAGCGTGCCCACGAAATGGACGCGCACATCGCCGGCCTGCGTGCTCTGCGTGTCCTGGGCGGCCACGCCCACATCCACGCGCACGTTCAGGTTCCGGCGCACTTGAAGTTCCACACCACCGCCCAGGCCTACCAGCGTTTCGTCGCGTTCGAAGGTCAGACGGTCGTTGTTGTAGACGTTGCCGACATCCACGAAGGCTCGGAGAATCAGGTCCCAATCCGGCCGGGAGTAGGGTATGCCGGTTTCGGGTGCGTAACGGAACTCACCGAACAAGTCGATGGTGTCGGTGGTGGGCGCGAAGAGGCGGGGCACGTGCAGGCGGTACTCGGCCGTGAAGAGCACGAGCGAATCGCCGGAGGACTCGGACTCCTCGTAGCCGCGCACGGAATAGAAGCCGCCGGCAACGCCCTGGAACGAGGGCGCCACGCGATCGTTGAAACTGGTCTGGCCGCGGAGAATGAAGGCCGCCTCATGGGCGAGGGTGGATTCACCCGCGTTGAACGCGATGGAATCGAAGATGGGCTCGAGGTAGAACGTCTGCTCCAGACTGCCCTGGAAGATCGTGAAGTCGCGGCTCGCACCGGTGCGGCCCAGGGCGTCCAGATTGTCGGCGGTGCCGGCCACATCGGCGGCGTTGAACTCGATGCTGGACTGGAGGTACGTGGCCGCCGTCCGCGTGTTGCGCTCGATGTTCAGGCCCAGACGCGGGAAGAAGAAGTCGCTCTCGCCCCGCGTGTTCACCACCTGATTGTCCACCTCGACGCGCTGGAACCGCGCGCCCGCGACCGCGTCAAAGAACCACTCGCGGACCTGCAGAAAGTTCCAGATCAGGTCCGCCCCGACGGAGTAGCCCCTGCCCTTGAATCCGGAGCCGGAACCGAGTTCGGACGCGTTGAACTCGTTGTAGTTGCCGTGAATCTTGAGCCGCAGCGTGTCCATGTCGAACCACGGAAACTCGTACGCCGCCGTCGCGTTGTGCGACGACGTGAAGCCGCTGGTCACATAGTCCAGCGACAACTGGTCATCGTTGCCGGTGAGTTGGCTGTGGATCAGGCCGAAACGCTCACGCCACTCGCTGGTTTCGCGCGTGCCCGTGTTCGAGCCCTGCACATAGATGGTGAGCGGGTCGTTCTCGCGGATGAGGTAGTCGAGCACGGCCGTGCCCGGCTGCTCGCCGGGCGCTACGGCCACGTCCACACGCCGGCCGGCCCGCCGGTTCAGGCGGAGCACATAGTCGTCGAGTTGGGGCTTGTTGAGCAGGTCGGCGCGGTTCACCAGATCGCCGGCG
>CAZNEU010000096.1:0-4759 GCA_964571915.1 uncultured Phycisphaeraceae bacterium | reverse complement strand
TGGTGGGCGATGACGGCCACGGCGACACCCTGCGGACGCTGCTCAAGCAGAATGGGATCAGGGGGGAAGGGATCATCAGCGACGGTGCCCGGCCCACGACGCGAAAGAAAAGCCTCATCGGCCTGGCCCAGCACCGCCACGCCCAGAAGATGTTCCGCCTCGACTACGAATCACAGGCCCCGGTGGAGGCGGGCGTGCGCGCGCAGATCGTGGCCGCGTTCCGCAGCGCCCTGAGCGGGGCGGATGTGGTCTGCATCGAGGATTACGGCAAGGGCGTCTGCACGAGCGAACTCTGCCGGGCCGTGATCGACGAGGCCAAGCAGGCGGGCGTGCCCGTGATGGTGGACCCCGCCGCGATCAGCGATTACAGCAAGTATCGCGGCTGCACCGCCATCACGCCCAACCGCAGCGAGGCGCAGCGGGCCACCGGCCTGGTCGTGCCCGAGGAGGGTGCGCCCGAACTCTTCGCGCCCCTGGCGGCGAAACTCATCGAGACGCTGGGGCTGGAGGCGGCCGTCATCACGCTCGACAGGCAGGGCGCGCTGCTGATGGAGCGGCAGGGAGAGGCCCGCGTGGTGCCGACGGTGGCCCGCCGTGTGTACGACGTGGCCGGGGCGGGCGACATGGTGCTGGCGGCCCTGGCCGCGGGGCGGGCCAACGGCCTGGAGTGGTACGAGGCGGTGCGGCTGGCCAACGCCGCGGCGGGGCTGGAGGTGGAGGAGTTCGGCGTGGTGCCCATCGCCATCGAGCGGATTCATGCCGATGTGCTGGCCCGGGAGCGGACCACGCGCGGCAAACTGCGGACGCTGGATGAACTGCTGGTGGAGTTGGCGGCCGTGCGGAGCGTGAAGGGTGGTGCGCCGGTGCGGGTGGTGTTTGCCAACGGGTGCTTTGACGTGCTGCACGCGGGGCACGTGAGTTTGCTGAGGCGGGCCGCGGCGCTGGGCGACTTTCTGGTGGTGGCGATCAACAGCGATGAGTCGGTGCGGAAACTCAAGGGGCCTGATCGGCCCGTGTACACGCTGGCCGACCGGGCGCAGTTGCTGGGCGAACTGGAGTGCGTGGGGGCGGTGGTGGAGTTTGCCGACGACACGCCCGAGCGGCTGGTGCGGGCGCTACGGCCGGACGTGCTGGTGAAGGGGGCGCAGTACGAGAAGGCGAGCATCCCCGGGGCCGCGTTCGTGGAGAGCATCGGCGGGCGGGTGGCCCTGCTGGGGATCGTGGAGGGGCGGAGCACGACGGGGACGCTCAACAAGATTCGGGGCGGTGGCGCAGGCTGTACGCCGCCCTAGCGCCAGTCGAGCACGATCTTGCCGAACTGGTCGCCCGTGTGCAGCCGCTGGAAGGCCGCGAGGCCGTCGGTTGCGGGGAAGACCGCATCGACCACGGGCCTGAACGCCCCGGCGCGATAGAGGGCGACAACGGCGGCGAACTCGGCGCTAGAGCCCATGGTGGAGCCGAGGATGCGCAGTTGCCGCCAGAAGACGGCGGAGAGGTCGGTCGTGGCGTCGCCGCCGCTGGTGGCCCCGCAGGCGACGAACGCCCCGCCGCGGCAGAGGCTCTTGATGGCGGGCAGGTGCGTGGCCTTGCCGATGGAGTCGATGACGACGTCTACGCCGCGCTTGTTGGTCCACGCGCGAACCTCGCCGGACCAGTCGGCGCCGGTGTCGAGGACGCAGAGCGCAGCGCCCAGCGCGGTGGCGCGGTCGAGTTTGGATTGGTGGCGGCTGGTGGCGGCCACGGGGCAGCCGAGATACGCGGCGATCTTGAGGGCCGCGAGGGCGACGCCCCCGCCGATGCCGGTGATGAGCACGCTCTGGCCGGGGGCGATGCCCGCCTTGGCGAACATGGAGTAGGCGGTGAGAAAGGTGAGGCCCATCGCGGCGACCTCGGCCGGGTCGGCATCCGCAGCGACGGCCTGCAGGTTGGCGACGGGCGCGGTGAAGGCGGCCCGGTGGGTGCCGTGCGTCTGCTCGCCCAGCAGGGTGTGGGCGGTGAAGCGCGCAGGCGGGCCGTCGAAGGGGCGGGGTGATTCGGGCGCGTACTGCACGGCGTTGAGAACCACCTTCGTGCCGACCCACGACGGTTCCACACCCGCGCCCACGGCCTCGACGATGCCGCAGGCGTCGGACCCGCTGACGCGAGGGTACTCGAGTTTGCCCATGGCGCCGATGGCGACCCAGACATCAAGGTGGTTGAGGGCCGAGCAGAGCGTGCGCACGCGGGCGTGGCCCGGGGGGGGGGGCGACTCACCGGCATCGGGCCAGTCGCTGCGGAAGGCGATGTTGGCGGCCAGAGCCTTGTCGGGAGCGGTGATGACCAGCGCGTTCATGGCCCACGGTAGCAAAACAAGCAAGGCCCGGCGGCTTGGTGCTGCCGGGCCTCGCGGAGGAACATTGGAACCGGCCAGCGATCAGGCCTTGGGGGCATTCTCGGCACCCGGCGCGGCGGCGGGGGGGGGCGATGACCCCGCCCGTGGTGGCCTGGCCCTTGACATGGTGCATCTGGCGGCGGCGGTCGGAGAGGCGGCGGCTCTTGCCGGTGCGGTCGCGCAGGTAGTAGAGTTTGGCCCGGCGGGCGTTGCCGCGGCGGACGACGTCGTAGCGGGCGATTCGGGGCGAGTTGATGGGGAAGATGCGCTCGACGCCCATCTCCTCCACGATGCGCCGGACCATGATCATCTCGTTGATGCCGCCGCCCGAGCGGGAGATGAGCACGCCGGTGAAGACCTGCACGCGTTCCTTGTCGCCCTCAACGATGCGGCAGTGAACGCTGATGGTGTCGCCCACATCCATGCGCGGGATGTCGGTCTTGAGGACCGACTTGTTGACGGAATCCATGATGGCTTGGAGCGACATAGGTTGAACTCGCAGAGGCCCGTCATGCGGGCCGGGGGCCCGAGATGCGGGGGGCAACGATAAGCGGGGAAAAGGGGTGAATCCACTCGCGGCGGGCGCAGAGCGCGAATGGTTCGGCGGTTGATCGGCCTACAAACCCGCCGCGGCGAGCCAGGCGCTGGGCTGTTTTCCGAGGGCCGCGGCAATGGCGACCATGGATTCCATGCTGGGCAGGTGGGCACCGCGCTCGATGGAGGACAACTGGCTGGTGGAGAGGCCGGAGGCCTCGGAGAGGTCTTTGAGTGTCCAAGCGTGCTCCGTGCGGGCGAGTTTGATCTGGCGGCCCAGTTCGGCCCGCAAGCGGTCTTGGGGCCTCTGGCCCAGGCCCAGCGCGGCCGCTGCCTGGACGAGGGTTTTGTTCATCTCGGCGAGCGTGAAGGGCTTGGCGAGGTAGTCGAAGACGTCCTGCTTGAAGGTCTGGCGCATGGAGTCCATCGACGGGTAACCGGTGACCACGACCACGCACATTTTCGGCCAGCGCTTGCGGATTTCTTCCAGCACCTGCTCGCCGGAGGCGCGGCCCATCTTGATATCGAGCAGCACCACATCGGGCAGGCGGGCCTCGCCGGCAGCGAAGAACTCTTCGGGCGTGCCGACGGCGCGCACGTCGTGGCCGCCGCCCTCGTCGGAGCCGAGCAAGGCCGCGATGAACTGGCGGAAGTCGGGGTCGTCGTCGAGGGCGACGATGGAGAGAGGCGGAAGGTCGGCCATGCGGGAGAGTCTAGCGGCGGGACGCGCCCGTCGAAACACGGAGGGCTTGCACAACGAAGACCTTGAAACACGGAGACCACGGAGATGCACGGAGAAAGACCTGATCGGGCCCAGACAGAGGCGGATTGAAACACCCAGGCGCCGAGGTCCACGGGGCGGGCGTGGTTCTTCCTCCCGGTTCAATCCCGCCTTCCCTCCGTGTCTCTCCGTGGCCTCCGTGCTTCAATCCGAGCGCTTCCTCCACCGCGCGCCGGCAGGCGCCGCGGCGTTCAGGCCGGCATCGCGGCGGCGGCAGGTGCGCGTGCGCCGGCCGGCAGCACGATCTCAAGGACGCTGCCGGGGCCGCCCTCGCGGTTGCGCGCCAACAGCACGCCCCCGTGCTCGCGGATGATGCCCTCGGAGACGGCCAGGCCCAGGCCGGTGCCGCGCGAGTCGAGGCGGGTGCTGACGAAGGGCTCGAAGAGGCGGCCGAGGATGTCGGGGTGAATGCCGGGTCCGTTGTCGGCGATGGTGATGCTGAGCCAATCGCCGTCGGTGCGGTGCGTGAGGGCGGCATCAATCTCGATGCGGCCCGGGGGGGCGGGTGCCGTGCTTGTGCCCACGGCGCGGCGGGCGGACTCAATCGCGTCCACCGCGTTGCGGAGGAGGTTGATGAGCACCTGGAGGAGGCGGTCGGCATCGCAGGGAACCATGAGCGCGCGGCCCGTGCCCTGATCGGGGAACAAGGACGGGGCGCCGTCGGCGCTCGGCCCGCCCACACCGTTGCCGGGCGCCACGCGGTTGACGAGTTCGACCCGCGCGGCCTCGCGGTCGAGGCGCACCAGCGTCCACGCCTCGTCGATGAGCGGCCCGAGGGCCACGTTGGCGAGGCTGGCGGGGCGCGTGCGTGCGAAGTCGAGCAGGCTGTCGCTCAGGCGTTCGAGGCGGGCGACCACGCGCAGGAGGAGCGCGGCTTCGTCATCCGACAGGCGGCGGTCTGGGCGGGCTTGCTGCTGTTCGACCAGGCCCTTGATGACCGCCAGCGGCGTGTTGAGTTCGTGGGCGAGTCCGGCGGACATGATGCCCAGGCTGGCGAGGCGGTCGGCATCGGCGAGGTTGCGCTGGGCGGTTTCCAGCAGGTGGTTCTTGCGTGCCAGGTCGCCGGCGGTCTG